>CAYTXN010000004.1:9979-28229 GCA_964441195.1 uncultured Limnohabitans sp. | reverse complement strand
AGATGAGCGAGTAGGCTGCAAAAAAAACTCCCGTCACTAAAAACAGGAGTACTGAGATTTTTCCGAAGAGACTGGGAAAAGATTGTGTTTTTAACATGCTTATTCTAAAACCTTAGGAACCCGAAAGTAATCAGCATCTCTTTGAGGCGCATTTTTTAGACCTGCTTCGTGATCTAGATGTGGACCGGCTTTGTCCTCGCGCATGTCATTCACTTCAGATGACATGGTAGTCAAAGGTTCTATATCAGTCGTGTCCAATTCATTGAGTTGCTCCACCCAATCCAGGATCTGGGACATGTCCTTCGACATTTTTTCAGCGGAGCTTTCGTCAAATTCCAATCTCGCCAGATGAGCGATTTTCTTGATGGAGTCTTTATCTATTTTCATATAATTACAATTTGATTTTTATTGGCCAAATAGCCTGTCACGAACCTGTCTGCCCTGACAGGCAGGGGTTCGATAACAATTCCTTTGTAGGTATCCATGGATTATGCTCGATTTCATTTTCTTGAAATTCTAGGATTGTATCAGTCTGTTATCCAGATCAAGTTGATTTTGAATTATAGTGAAGCAAGCGGCCCTTAATTGCTCCTCTGTTTCAAAATCCTTGGGATTCAACCCTTCATGAAGGATCATTTTTGCAGCTCGCCGATGAACTAAAAGCTGACTGTCATCGGGTAAAATTAGGTGATTATAAGATAAAGTGACAGGGATGATTGGGATTTGTTTCTCCATTGCCAATCGGAAAGCACCATTCTTAAAGGGAATCATCTTTGGTGGCTGTTTAGTATATATTCCCCCTTCGGGAAATAAAATAATCCCACTTCCTTGATCTAAAGCTTCTGAGGTCCTTCGCATAGTTTCAGCGCGACTTTTCAATCGGTCTCGATCTACAGCGATATGCAAACTTTTGAAATAATAGCCAAAAAGTGGCGCTTTGCGGATGGAGGCTTTCCCCACAAAAAGCACATCTCCAGGAACAAATCCCATCATTGGGACATCCAGATAGCTAAAATGATTGGCCAAAAAAATATGTGGTTTGTCTTTATTGAATCTTCCCTGAATTTCAATTTTCACAGGTATAAAGATCAAAGCAAAGAAGGTTTTGGCCCAGTATTGATTGATTTTCCTTCCGTATTTTTTCCAACCAGGAACCCAAATACAAATCAGAATAAATGGAAAAATCACCAAAAAAGTAAGGAAAAAAGTCACGGCCGCATAGGCAGAATGGATTCGTGGTAAGAGGTTACTCATGGTTAATCATATGATTGGCCGTCTTAATAAAATACTCCATGATCAGTTCTTTAACATTTTGCTCCAAGTTAAGCTTGTCAAGTGAAGTTAGCATGGCATTTAACCAATGATCACGCATTTGAGGATCGATTGCCCAATCTAAATGTCTCATTCTTAGCCTAGGATGGCCTCGCTCTTCTGAATAAGTCTGCGGACCTCCAAAAACTTGGACTAAAAAAAGGAAAAGCCTTCTTTCGGCTGGTTCCAAATCTTCGGGATAGAGCTTTCGGAGGGGAGGATTTTGGGCTACTTC
Organism: uncultured Limnohabitans sp.; assembly: GCA_964441195.1. Taxonomy (GTDB): domain Bacteria; phylum Bacteroidota; class Bacteroidia; order Cytophagales; family Cyclobacteriaceae; genus Algoriphagus. Next base: position 26,683 of record CAYTXN010000004.1, on the reverse strand, counting down.
CTGATAGAAATAACTGATAAGCTTTTGGATTTGATCCTCACCAATGGCCTCATAGATCGACTGAAATGGGTTCATGCCGCAAACTTAGCGAAATAATCTTTCGGTCAGGCTTGAAGTTTTTTTACTTTAAGCGAAGTGCCTTCGGTAGAGATAACCACGATTTTTTCACCCTGATCAATGAAATCACCGCGAGAAGAGGCGTCATAGATTTCACCTTCTATTTCTACTCGACCGCTTGGTCTAAGTCTTGAATGGACTGTTCCTTCCTTGCCCAAAAGTGTGTTTGCGTAAAAACTGGAAGTATATCCTTCGCTTTTTTCCTGTGTACTTGCCAAAGTGATCGTACTAAAAGCTCCCCATTGGTTGACTTTTGGCGTAAGCCAAAAAACCAAACCAACTGAAGCCAACGCCGCCAAAATGACTGTCAGCAATGCTCCAAATAGCTGTGAAGCAGGTACAAAATCAAAGTTGAAATTTTGGTTGGGCAACATTCCGAGGACTAATCCTCCGAGGATAAACACCACACCCAAAACACCAAAAATTCCAAATCCTGGAATGACAAAAATCTCGACTGCAAGGAGAACTATTCCTAGGATGAAGATGATGATTTCCCAATTTTCCGCTAGGCCATTCAAATAAAATGGGATAAAATAGAGCAATGTGGCAATGATAGAAGCCAAAATCGGAAATCCAATCCCTGGAGTCTGAAGCTCGAAATAGATTCCTCCAATAATAATCAGAATCAAAACTCCGCTAATGGCTGGGCTCAGAAAGAAGGAAATTACTTTGTCCACAAAGTCTTCTTCGTAGGCCAAAACTTCTGCATCCTGCAGATTTTGTGCCTCCAAAATTGCATTCATCGACTTGTATTCTCCCTCACAAAATCCGTATTTGATCGCCTCCGAAACAGATAAGGTTATAACTGAACCGGCTTCAGAGATTCCTTCAATTTCGATTTTTTCATCTACCATTCCTTCTGCGATTTTTGGATCTCTTCCAGACGCTTCTGCTGTGCTACGCATCATAGATCGCATGTAGGATTGGTATTTATCAGGGGCAGCGGCCCCATCTGTTCCACTGACGACGGTGGCTGCTCCGATGCTGCCACCCGGAGCCATATAAATGCTATCGCAGGCGATTGAAATCAGGGCTCCAGCTGATGCTGCATCCTTATTAATAAACACATAGACTGGAATCTCGGACTCAAGAATCATGGTTCGGATATCATCCGCATCGTTCACCGCTCCTCCGTAAGTATCCATTTCTATGATAATGAGTGTTGCTTCCTGATTTACTGCTTCTTCCAAAGCAAGTTTTACCCGTCGATTCATTGCCGGATCGATGTCAGAGTCAATTTTGAAGGTGTAAACTTTGTTTGGCTTTTCCTGCGCAATTCCAGAAAAAGAGAATAAGCCAAGAAACAAAAGGAAGATATAGCGAAGTCGCATTTTGTTAGTAAGATTATATGGAAAAGATAAGAATCAAAGGATCAATACGCCAGTTTTTTATTTAAGATTAAGGAGCATACTTTTTTGAATTTCACTTTTACCAGAATAATGGGCTAAAAAAGCCCAAATCTGCCATTTCTAGCATAATTCTTGCAAAATAGCTGATTGGTCCATTTCTACTAGAAACGTTTTTAATCCTATGATCTTCAAACCCAAATTCATAAGCTCCATTATTCTTGTTTTGTTTTTTTCAATTTCTTTGGCAAATGCCTCTGGATTGGCTGCCGGAGATTCTGTAGGAGTGGAGCGAGTTGGTGATAAGACTTTCATTTTACATAAAGTTAGTCCACAGGAAACACTCTTTGCGATATCAAGGAAATATCAAGTTCCTGTAGGAGAAATTCAAAACTCCAATGAAGTACTTAAGCAAGGATTAAAGATCGGTCAAACGATCCGAGTGCCATACATCGCCAAAAGTGACCTTGCTGAAGGTTCAGCCCTTCATAAAGTAGGAGCGGGTGAAACGCTCTTTTCTATTTCGAAAAAATATAATGTTCCTGTTGATTCATTGAAGCTATGGAACAAGTTGTTGGGAAATGACCTTAGTGTTGGTCAGGCACTGATCGTAAAAGAAACATCGTCTCAAGTTCCCGTAACTACCCCTTCATCACCTGTTGTGACTACTCCATCGCCAACGGTTTCTACCACCTCTACAGAAAAAACCCAAGTAAAGGCAAAACAGGAAGTTGCAGTTTATCAGCCTAAATCAATACCTAAGGTGGAGGAAAAAAAGATTGAAGAAAAAGAAACTGAGTCGGCTTGGACCAAAAAATCACAACCTGAAGTTGCATCAACCCCTAGTCCTTCACCTACATCCACTCCAAGCTCTACACCAATAGCACCGGGTGAATGGATTTCTCATACTGTGAAAGCAGGGGAGACGCTTTTTTCACTTTCCACTCAGTACAATTCAAGCGTCGAAAACCTGATAAAATGGAATGGCTTAACGTCAAATAATTTGCGATCCGGTCAAGTGATCAAAGTAGGCAGAGGTGCCGAAGGGCCTACTTCAGTGCCTGTAATTGGTTCGCCTAATGTGGCTGCCACAACCGCTGGAATGAATACGGAGCCCACACCTGAGAATACTTCAGGTGGCTTCAAAAATGTCAAAGAAAACGGGCAAGCGGAATTGATAGAAGGTACGGGTGGACATAAAAAATACCTTGTATTGCACCGGGAGGCGCCAGTAGGAAGCATTATGCGAGTCAAAAACGAAGAAAACGATATTACAATTTTTGCAAGAGTAGTAGGGAAACTTCCAGAAACCGGTGACAATTCCAAATTGGTGATTAAGCTTTCTCAAGCAGCATTTGATCAACTCAGAGCGGTGAATCAGCGATTCCCTGTAGAAGTGTTGTATTGATATTCCAACAGTAAAAAATCACAAAAAGCCGGCGAAAGTCGGCTTTTTCTATGTCAGACTGAGCGGAGTCGAAGTCTATTTGTAACTATAAAAGCTACTTTTCGACTTCATAGCTACTTGATTGGCAGGCGCTAAATTTGACAAAGTATATTTTGTAGACAGCATCTTTTTCATCCTTTCCGATTTGAGAATTCTTTGCCATTCTATCGAACCAAGACTACCTTTGCATCAGAGCACCCTACAATGAACAAAGTCCAACTTTTCTTTCACCACATGTTCCGGTTTATCTGGAATGTTATTTTTATCATTTCCTACCCTATTTTGGCAAGTTTTGGACTGTTGTTCATTGGCTTCACATTTTTGTTTTCCAAGCTATCTTTTCTTCTTACTCGCTTGAGACCTGAGGGAAAGACTATCGTATTGAAGGAATCTGATTGGAAATCAATGGATCATTCCAACGGCTTGTTGGAAGCCAAAGTGCACATGCAAATTATGTTTGGACCTGCTGGGTTCAAATTGAGAAGGAAGGATGGAGTTCCTTCAATTTTAGAAGAATATGTTTTTGGGAATAAAGTCAGAGTAATAGAAGAAGGATTTATTTTGGAAAAATGGAATACCCAAGAGCCAAAAGAAATGCCTGATTTTGACATATGTCTCTATGATCCGGACAGGGATGCACTTCGATCACTGACCACCATCAAAAGTTTTGACTGGCATGTATCTGAAAAAACTGATAAAGAACTTTCATTCAAATGGTTTGATGGAACTCAAGGCGGCGAAGTAAAAGTGGAGCTTTGATGGGAAGTTTAAAGGAGTTTCTTGACCAAAAAGTCGAGCAATACAATCAACCCGGGTTTATCATCTACGATCCGATTTCTATTCCTCACCGATTCTCGAAAAAGCAGGATATCGAGATTTCAGGATTTTTTGCTTCGATTTTAGCTTGGGGACAGCGAAAGACCATCATAAATAAGTGTTTGGAGCTTTTCCAAATGATGGATAACGCTCCTTATGATTTTCTGCTCAATCATCAGGAAAGCGATCTCACACCTTTTTTGAATTTTAAGCATCGGACATTCAACGATATAGATACGCTGTACTTTATTCATTTTCTGACATGGTTTTATCAAAATCATGAAAGCTTAGAGGAAGCTTTTCTGAAAGGTCAAAATGGCCAAATTGATTCCATGGAGTCGATTTTGACGCAGTTTCATCAGGTGTTTTTCAGTTTGGAGGATGCCCCAAGTCGTACAAAAAAGCACATCGCAACACCTGCACGAAAAGCTGCATGTAAGCGGATTAATATGTATCTCCGCTGGATGGTACGATCGGATGATAAAGGAGTGGATTTTGGTCTTTGGAAAAATATTTCGCCTGCTCAATTGATTTGTCCCTGCGATTTACATGTCGACCGGGTTGGGAGGAAGTTGGGATTGATCACGCGAAAGCAAACCGATTGGCTGACAGCTCTAGAACTGACTCAGAAACTACGAGAATTCGACCCTATTGACCCTGTCAAATATGACTTTGCACTTTTTGGTTTGGGGATAGAGGAGAAGTTTTAAGCGGTCGACAGTCGACGGTCAACCGTTCACAGTAGAATTATGAGAAATTTAACCATTCAATTTTCGACAGATAAGAAAAAGATCCTTTTGTGTCATTATCAGCAATGGACTATGGTCTGTGGTCTGTTGACGAAAAAATCAATGAAACTTCTTCACTTCAGGAGCATCCGCCCTTGTTGATAATTCTGTCGCAAATCGATCTGCATAATTATCAAGTAACTCCATGACTCGTTTTTGTTTGGATGACTTCACGATTAGGCCAGCATGATAATCCAATGGGACTCTGAAACAAACTTCAGGATCATCAAAACTACTTAAATCTGGATGTTGGTATTTGGATAGCGTCAGGACAATCCCTGCGTAGTTTTTGGAAACTTTAGGCAAGGTGTATTTTTCGTCCTTGGCAACAGCATCCTCAATTTTCGCCCATTCTTCCCAGAGATTGACTCCAGTAGCTGCTTCGACCATTTCTGCCAAATGTGCTCCTCCGACCCGAGATGCCGTTTCCAAAAAGTAGATTTCTCCATCTTCACGGTTTTTGATGAATTCAGTGTGGGATGTTCCGTTTTTCAAACCGAAAGCCTTCATGATTGCCTCATTCACTTTCTTGATGGCATTGTCATCTTCAGAGCCATATTTGATATTGGCAGATCTGAAAATTCCACCGCCTTGGGAAATTTCCATCGGTGTGGCCAAATATCGGGAAACGGTTAAAAACACTGTTTTTCCATCAAGTTGAAGTCCATCCGCATGGTATACATCGCCGGGTTTGAATTGCTCTACTAGATAATAAACCCTGTTTTCACCCAATTCATTGATATGCTTCCAGAGATCTACTTTGTTGTGGACTTTGATGATGCCATGAGCTGAGGCTTCTGATCTAGGTTTCAAAACCCAAGGTGCAGCAACCGTATCTGCAAAATGATTGATTTCCTCATTGTTGAAAAGTGGAGAGAACGCAGGAACTCGAATTCCAGCATCTTTTGCTCGCATTCGCATGGCTAGTTTATCCCGGAAATAGCGACCTGTCGTCTGTCCCATTCCTGGAATTCGGAGATTTTCCCGAAGGAATGCTGCCTTCTCTACATCGTAATCATCCAACGCAATGATAGCTTCGATTTTATGATCTTTCATCAAGCCTCCAACGCCTTTCAGAAGTAAATCCATATCCCAATCTAAATCTTGGCCAGGCATGTAAAAGACCTCGTCGATGTACTCAAAAGCCCAAGGCTTTTCTCGAAGTTTTTCTGTGGTAATGAGGAAAACCTTGTTTCCTTGTTTTTTGAGTGCGATTAAAAATGCATTGCCCTTGAAATAATTGGAAATGCAGAGAAAAGTTTTGGAAGTGGTCATGGTTGGAAAATTTTACTCTCAAAAAGTGAAAAAAAAATCCGACAAATCGGAAGACTTGTCGGATAAATTTTAAAGTTGATTTTCGATATACCGTAACAGAAGGCTGACTCCGTAAGCTGTTCCGGTTTTAGTTTTGGAAAATTCAGAATCTCCAAAAGCAACTCCGGCGATATCCAAATGTGCCCAAGCAGGATGTTCATGTGTAAATGCTTGGAGGAATTTTGCTGCTGTGATTGCTCCAGCAAACGGTTTTCCGTGGTAATTTTTGATGTCCGCGATCTCAGAATCCATTTCCTTTCCGTAATTATCCCAAAGTGGAAGTGGCCAGGATTTTTCACCAATTTCCTCGCCAGCCCGCTGCAAACCATGTGAAAGATCTCCGTCATTGCTGAAGAGTGCCGCACATTCAAAACCGAATGTTCCGATGGAACTTCCTGTCAAAGTTGCTAAGTCGATGATTTGATCGGTTTTGTAGTTTTTGACCAAATAGGAAAGTCCATCAGCCAAAATCAACCGACCTTCAGCATCCGTATCAATCACCTCAATCGATAAACCTGCATGACTTCCAATCACTTCTGAGGGTAAGTAAGCATCTTTATCAATAGCATTCTCCACGGCTGGGACAATCGCTGTAAGATTCACCTGTAAACCAAGTTCGGCGACAAGTTGTGTAGTCGCTAAAACAGCCGCTGCGCCACCCATATCGGATTTCATGTGGTGCATTCCTTGAGTTTTTACATTCAATCCGCCTGTGTCAAAAGTCACCCCTTTGCCAACAAGACCTAGATGGTGTTTGGCTTTTGGGTGGCGATATTCAATGATGATGAACTTTGGCTCCTTTGCAGAACCTCGTCCTACTGCCAAAAAAGCCTCCAAACCTTCTGATTTGGCTTTTTTGATATCCAGAACTTTGACATCCAGTTTCGACTTTTTGCCAAGGCTTTTAGCCCAGTCGCCTAGGAATTCAGGTGTGATTTTGTTGGGAGGAAGATCAACTAATTTGAAGGCTTCAATTTTTGCGTCAGCGATTTTTTCGGCACGATCTGCTATTGATTTAGCTTTATCTATCGCTGTGGAAACTTCGACTTTTAGTTTGGAGTAGTCTTTTGCTTTCTCTTTTTTGTAAAAGCCAATGGAATAAGATCCAAGTTGAAATCCAACCAAAGCTGCTTCGATTTGCTCTGCAGAAAAAGTATCAGGGAAGTCAAGCAAAACCTCCTTTTCAACCAAATCCGAATTTTTCGATAGGATTCTTCGGAAGGAGTTTTCAAAGGTTTTGTAATCAGGATCTTCACCTAGACCAACAAGAAGTAACACTTGGCTTTCGATTTCCATCGTGAAGGTAGTGTCTTTTTTTCCGGAGAAAAGTGCCTTGGAAGGTCCAGCAAGCCCAAGTTTTGTAGAAATAATTTCCTCAGCTTTGGCCTCCATTACAGGAATAACTCTCAAAGCAGATGTTGAGAGATTTTTAGGATTGATTTTGAATTGCATAATTGAAAGTGGAGGTGACTACTCCTTTTTGTCATTGAAAAACAGCCATTCGATGGCTTTAGGGAACTCATCGCTCCAGTAAGACTCGTTGTGTTTGCCAAGCTCGTTGATTGAGAGGCGAACTTTCATTTTTCCTTCTAAGCTTTCTCGCTTCAGGAGCCGCTTTCGAAGTTTGGTCACGTGATTGACCATAGTTTCGCTTTCATCACCACCTGCGTAAAGATAGATACGTGTCTCTTGAGGTTCGAAGAAGTCCAGAAAACCAAGTTTGATCTTTGGGATGACCCAAAGGGAAGGGGAGAAAACCATCAATTTTCCAAATACTTCAGGATAAATTAGGCCGGAAAAGATGCTTACTAATCCACCCATCGAGCTACCTCCAATTCCGGTGTGTTCGCGCTCAGGGTTAGTTCGGAAAGTTTTATCCACAAATGGCTTTAACGTATCCGTGATGAATCGGATGTATTGCTTTCCATTACCTTTTCCAAGGAGCGTTTTTCCTACATTATATTCAATCAGTCGCTCTTTTTCGCCATGTTCTACTGCAATGACGATAATCTTTCCAATTCCGTAGTCAGACATGACGGCCAGCTTTTTGTCGATCTGCCAATTACCGTATTCAGCGTTTTCGTTAAAGAGATTCTGAGCATCATGCAGGTAAAGAACAGGATAATGTTCCGTGCTGGTGTTGTAATCATGGGGGAGGAGCGCCCAGATTTTTCGGGTTTTATTCAACTGAGGGATTTCAAATTCCTCTGAAATCAAGTGAATCTGAGGTAATTGAGAAGGTCTATAAGGAAGCCAGTTTTTTCGCCATTTGGCAACTTTTTCAAGCTTAACCGATTTGTCATCGTTCCAGTGACGATTTGGTGTACGATTACCGTAGCGATCGATTTCTACTTCTGACCAGTCTCCTTTTGTAAATTTATAGATGAGTTCTCCATTAAATAAAGGGTCCTGAGGGAATGTAAATTCATATTTTCCAGGCTCAAGTTTTTTCATTTTGAAATGAAAATCCTGAGTTGCCCAATTATTGAAATTCCCGGAAAGATAAACGGGTCTATCATCATCCTCAGGAGTATGAAGGACGATTTTTTTTGTATTGGTTGTTATAGAACTTGGTGATGAAACTTCTGAAATCATGGATTGAGGGAAAGAGAATGGCTAACCCCAAGAGGCAAAAATAAGTTTTGTACCGCTAAGAATGAAACATTGTTTTCTTTAGACTTCTTCGTCCTGCCGAAATCGGATTTCATCTGGATAAGGAAATGCATGAATGAGCTCACCTTTTTGGATTCTTTGTTGAAGCGAATTCCAGTAAACCGGGTCAAACAAATCTTTGTGATATTCCAAAAAATGTGGCTTCAGATCAGCTCTTCCAATCATCCATCTGCGGAAATCCTCCGGGAAAACATCGTTCTTTTTTATCTCATACCATGGTTCGGGAGCATAAATCTGTTCAAAGGTTTCAGCCTTTGGTTTTTCTCTAAAATTCATATCTTCCAAAAATTCAATTTCATCATAATCGTAGAAGATGACTCTTTTCTGCCTAGTTAACCCAAAATTTTTGGTCATCATATCACCCGGAAAAATATTGGCTTGAGCCAATTGTAAAATCGCCCGCCCATAATCTTCCACAGCGCGCTTTCCCTCATCCACGGTACAGGTTTCGAGAAAAATATTGAGCGGAATCATTTTTCGCTCTGTATATAGATGTTTGATAATCAAGTAGTCTTCTTTGATCTGTAAAAGTGAATTGGTGGTGTTTCGGAGTTCCTTCATCAGTTCTGAACTCACCCTTTTGAGTGGGATCTTAAAATATTCAAATTCATGCGTATCTGCCATTCTTCCCACCCGGTCGTGCAGAGAAACTAACTTGTACTTTTCTCGAACTTCCTGTCGAGTCATGTTTTTGGGTGGCTCGAAGTGATCCTTGATGAGTTTGAAGACAATATTGAGGGAAGGCAAGGTAAAAACAGTCATTACCATTCCTTTGATTCCAGGTGCCACCACAAATTCATCCGTGCTATGCTCTAAATGATGAAGAAAATCTCGATAAAATAGTGTCTTCCCGTGCTTGTTGAATCCAATCGCATTGTAGAGCTCATGGATTTTTTTGTGTGGAATCACAGAAATCAGGAAACCAATCACCTGAGAGGGAACTTCTACTTCGACCATAAAGTAAGAGCGAGTGAAGCTAAAAAGATGACTCATCAAATTGGGGTCAAATATCAATGTGTCAACATAAACTCCTTTTGGGCCATGCATAAATGGAATAATAAATGGCATCCATTTATTCCCCACGAAAGTTCTTCCGATTAGGTAAGCAGCCTTATTTCTAAAGAATACTGGTTTCAAAAGTTGAGTTTTCGTCCCAATTTCCACATGATAGCGAGTGAGGATTACTTTTTGTACCCCATTTACTAAAAATTCAACATCTTTTTCTTTATCCATAAATCTTGAACCAAAATCATAATCATCCAAAATCTTCCGGATAATTTGTTCTAGGCCCATGGATGCCGGATAGGTTCTAAGCAGGTCTGAGTTTTCTCGAATGTCACATGAGTTGTAGCCTTCGGTGACATACATTAGCTCCTCATCCAAGGGGTTGTTGGGAAAAGTTTTTCGAAATAAGGAGTTGAAGAATGTTTCTGTCAATTCCACGTCTGGTCGATCCTTAATCATTCCCTGATAATTTTTCCGGATCAAAAACCAGATATGACGATTTTCTGAATCTTGTCCCAGGTGTTCCAGGACTGCGTTTTTTAATTTAAAAAGGAGGTCTTTGTAAAGTCTCAGCCGCAGACGGTGGTTCAGTTGGGTGGCTTGCCAATTGCGCTGCGAAAAGTACAGAGGCGCTAGCTTGGTATAGGTATTAAAGGTCTCGATGTAGGTGAGGTATCCTTCAAAAATAATTTTGGCAATGGGTAAAGTTCGGTGTGACATATTCGAGCAAACTGATATTGAGATGAAAGATTAATTTTTTTCAGGATTATTCTAAAATTTAAATTTTAAAAAGACCTTGATTTTCTGGCATTTAGAAGTTCGGATTCAGGACCGAATAAAATTTTGAAAATTTTTCGCAATCGATTGTTTGGAGGGAATAAAAACATTTTATACTTTTCGGAGGTATTCATACTATGAATATCTACAATAGGTTTAATAGGTTTGAGAGCAGGAAAAGGCCCGGATATTATCCAGGCCTTTTTTGATTCTTTTTTTCCTTAGAATGCATTTTTTCAAAGGTTATTTTTATTCTCTATCAATTTCTTTTCCTGGTCAATTTTTGAAATCCATTTGATTTTTCGATCCCTTCGCTTAGCTTCAATGTTCAAATTTTTCCTATGAAGGTGTCGAAGAAAATTAATCTCCATGTTTGGTTTGGGATGTTTATTTTTTTGTTGGCTTGTGAATCCTCCGAGTCTACAAAATCAGAGATTTCAAATGAGCTAAGCCCTGATGCAGGAAAATTGGAAATCATGCAGAACCAAATCAATCTAGGCTTGGCCCAAAAGTCATCTTGGCAAAAGCACTGGGCAACTCAAATAGGAGGATTTGACGCTGCAGATTTTGAGTTGGTTTTGACTGACTCAATTGATCCGATGGAAATGCCCGAAAAAAATCCAATCCTGCCTGAAGACCCGCTTTTCCCTTATCAATTTCCACATCCTGAGGAAAAAGGAACCATTGACATTTATTCTTATAAAGTTGAAGCACAGCAAAGTTTGGATCAGCCATTTTTAAATCCAGACTCCGAGGTGATCTGGTATAGATCAGATGGGATGAAAGAGCGATTACTATTCATGGGGCCTTCCGGGATGTTTGAAGAAGGCATGTGGCTGAATGCTTCGGAGTTTATGGTTTTGGGATTTTTTCAGGAAGAGGATGGTTTTAGACCTTTGATTTGGATCATCAATATTGAAACTCACGTTTTTAGCCAATTTAAAATGAATCAGGTGGTGAAAGATTATCAGCAAGAGTCATACTTAGACACTAAGCTAAAAACTGTAGAATTGATTTAAGATGGATTTTGAAAGCCTTATCCTTCGTCTGGAGCGGGCATTAAAGGCACCACTTCCGGGAAAACTAGCTCAAATGAATATGTCACCACTTCCTGTGGATATGAGACGATTTGAGCCAATTTTACCGGAAAATCATCGAAAAAGCGGTGTCTTAATTTTATTTTATCCGGATAGCATGGGTGCGTTTTTTCCCTTGATCAAACGTCCTGAATACCCAGGTTTTCATAGTGGTCAGGTAGCTTTTCCGGGAGGGAAAATGGAAATTACTGATGAAAATATCGTTCAAACTGCCCTGCGAGAGGCCGAAGAAGAAGTAGGAGTTGATCGTAGCAAAGTTCATGTTTTGGGTAGCTTGAGTGACCTTTATATACCCACAAGCAATTTTCTGGTCAGTCCCGTGATTGGTTTTTTGGAAAGTCGACCTGAGTTTATTCCTGAAGAAAAAGAGGTCTCACGGATTATTCAAACCGAACTTCCGCTTTTATTTAATCCAGAAATCAGAAAGCGAAAAATTCTGACTTTAGGTCAAAATATTAATCTGGATACCCCTTTTTATGAAATTGATGGAGAGATGGTATGGGGAGCCACTGCAATGATCTTAAGTGAACTAATTCACTTGCTTCATCCGATAGAGGAATAGGTATTGGTCTTTTTGACCATTTGGTTGTATCGTTGCAGTTCAAAAAATAAATTCCTGAATGGAAGAAAGCGCCCCTTTGATCAGTAATGACGCCGTAGTATTTGGTATCCTCATGGCAACGTTGGCTTTGGTTTTTGCCACTTCTGCGAGTAAAAAGCCGCTATGGGTTAAGTTTTATACTTACATACCGACAGTGTTGCTGTGTTATTTTATTCCTGCGGTGTTCAATTCAGTGGGATTAATATCCGGTGAGTCCTCAGGATTGTATAAAGTGGCATCGAGATTTCTTTTGCCGGCGTCATTAGTCCTTTTTACGCTGAGTATTGATTTGAAAGGTATTCTAAGACTCGGGCCAAAAGCTTTGACCATGTTCTTGGCTGGTACAGTAGGCATTATGCTTGGAGGTCCTTTGGCCTTGTTGACAGTTGGATTGATGTTTCCAGATATTTATTCGGCTACGGGTTCAGATGAGATTTGGCGGGGATTATCAACTATTTCAGGAAGCTGGATAGGAGGAGGCGCCAATCAAACGGCCATGCTAGAGGTATTCGGAGCTAGTCCAACGCTTTTTGGACAGATGATCGCAGTGGACGTGCTTGTTGCCAATTTATGGATGGCGTTCTTATTGTATTGGGCGGCAAAACCTGAAAAATTGGATAAACTGCTCAAGTCTGATACCTCGGCCATTTATGAACTTCGCGATAAAATAGCCAAACACAGGGAGGGAATCATGAAGATTCCAAGTCTGGGAGATACAATGTTAATTTTGGGCTTTGGGTTTGGAGTCACCGGTTTTTCGCATCTCTGTGCGGATTTTTTGGCGCCATGGTTTGAAACCAACTATCCTGAACTCAATCAATATTCCTTGAATTCAGCCTTTTTCTGGATTGTAGTGATTGCAACTACAGCAGGACTTTTGCTTTCTTTCACCAAGGCTCGTAATCTCGAAGGGGCAGGAGCATCACGGATGGGGAGTGTTTTACTTTACGTACTAGTAGCCACTATCGGAATGCAAATGGACTTGGGCGCGATTTTGGACAACCCAATTTTCTTCTTAATTGGAATCATTTGGATGATCTTTCACATTCTGATTATGTCCATCGTGGCTTATGTGATCAAAGCGCCTTTTTTCTACGTAGCAGTAGGTTCTCAAGCCAATGTGGGAGGAGCGGCTTCCGCACCTATTGTTGCCTCAGCTTTTGACCCTTCGCTTGCGCCGGTTGGAGTGCTTTTGGCAGTTTTAGGCTATGCTTTGGGAACATACGGAGCTTATTTGACAGGATTAATGATGCAGGCTATTTCTACCATGTGATGCGATACAATCGAAAATTAGTATTCATCTGCTCAGGATCTGATTGCAAAAATGCAGGTTCAAAAAAAATCAGCAAAGACCTGAAAGAAGCTGCAACAATAGGTACGCTAAAGGGACACTGCAAATTTTTCAAAACCAAATGTATGGACATGTGTAAGTCCGCACCTGTGGTAATTGTCGATAATCATTTTTGCAAAAAGACAGATACCAAGAAAATAATGGAGGAAATCAAAAAGGCCTGAGTGATTCAGGCCTTTTAGGTTAAAGTTTTGTGATTTTCACGGCGGTTCCGCTGACAGTTACCATCAACATTCCCTCTCGGATGGTTTCGTAGTCTAAATCAATCCCGATGATAGCATTGGCTCCAAAATGTCGGGCTTGGGCTTCCATTTCAGAAATTGCAGTGGCTTTGGCCTCTCGGAGAACTTGCTCATAAGCGGAAGATCGACCTCCGACTATATCGGTAATGCTTGCAAAGAAATCTTTAAAAATATTAGCACCAATAATTGTCTCTCCGGAAACAATGCCTAGGTACTGGTCAATTTGAAAGCCTTCAAGTGATGGGGTTGTTGAAATAATCATAGAAGTGGAGTTAGGTTCTGCTTAAATGTAATTTAAATCTCGACACGGGTTTTTCGATTGTAATGTTTATTTCGACACTGATTTTTTTTTAATATACCCTGATGGAATGATTTTAAAATCTTGACAGAAACTTTAAAATAAAGACATTTCAGGTTTGTGTTTAAAATTTTCTTTTTAAATATTACCTCTCTTTTGGTTTGTGCCAATCCCACCCGCCAGAATTCTTTTATAAAAATTTATGAGCCAATTCCAGCAGTTTGACATTTCCAATTTTCTTAATGAAATTCAGGAACCGCTGTTTTTGATGGATTCGGAAGATATTATTTTTTTCAACGACTATTTCCACAAAAATTTCACTCCCATTCAGGATAATTGGAATGCTTTTTTTGACCATCCTGAATTGATCAGGGATTTGAATAATTTTTTTCAAAATGGGATTACACCTCAGACTCGAATCACCAAATCACTAGTTTCCTTGGACGGAATCGTCCACGAATTTGAATGGGATTTTATTAACCTTCCTTCAAGTTATAGTTCACGGTTTCTGGTGGCAAAGGGGCACTCTTTTAAACCTGATGCATCCAAGTATCAAGAAGGAAAAATGACCCAAGGAAGCCAGAAAATCAAAGAATTGTACTTCACTCAGAGTATTCTTAACAATAGCCATGACCTGATAGCTATTCTGGATCAAGATGGAAATTATAAGTTTATCAGTGACTCTGTGACAGAAAAGCTGGGTTTTTCTTCCTCAGAAATACTAGGAAAGAATTTCAAGGATTTTGCTCAGTTAGGTTCTCTGGAAATAGTCAAAGGCAATTTTGAAGAAGTCCTTCAAACTGAGGATGAGGTATCGATTGACTTTTGGGTGAAACTGCGAGACGGCAAACGAATCTACCTCGAAAGTTTTGCCAAAAACCTGCTCAATCATCCTCAAATCCAAGGAATAATTTTCAGTTCAAGAGATGTCACTGAATATGTTCTTGCCGAAAAGTCTCTTCAAAAGAGATATGATATAGAAAATCTGATTATTCAAATGTCCTCAAAATTAATCAGTGGAAACTTCAAAGCATTGGAGGCTGAGTTTTTCGCTGGATTATCAAGATTTGGGGAATTTTTTAAGGCGAAAAATGCTGAAATTCTAGTATTCAACAGAGAAACGGACGAATTGGAAGCGTTGAGTTCATGGTCTTCCAAAAAAGAAGGTAACACTTACCATGTTCCTCCGAAGGATGAGTTTAAATTGATTTTTGAAAATCAACCATTTTTAGAAAAAGGAAAAGTGAGGCTCATTACCTCTGAGATGGAAGGTCAGCGTGTGATTAGAGATCTTGGGAATTCTCGGATTTTGATTCCAATGATTTCTGGAAATACCCTGTTGGGATTGGTTCGTTTTGAATCAGAAGGACTGGATTTTTCATTTGAAGAAAAAGAAATTCAAGTGCTGAGGCAATTAGGCGATGTTTTGGCGGGGGCTTATTTGGGAATCCAAATGCACCGAAAAATCGAGCGGAATGAGAATTTACTCACGCATACTGAAGTGCTTTCTAAATCTGGATCTTGGAGATATAGCACATTCAAAAATCGGTTTTATTGTTCTGGAGGATTTGCTAGTCTATTTGGATTGGGGTCAAAACCAATTACTGAGGAGTATTCATCCTTGATATTTAGAATAGACAAGCCATTTCGGGCTGATTTTATAAAAAACCTGAGACATGCAACTTCTGAAATGTCTCGGACATCAGGGGAATTCACTATTACTGATGCTCAGGGTATCGTTCGATTTATCGGCTATGAGATTGAAGGCAAGCGGGAATTTCTTACTCATGGCTTAGAAGTTTATGGTTTTTGTACAGATATCTCGCATAAGCGGGCTTCTGAAAACTACCTTCGTTTGCAATCGCAAATTCTAGCCCAAGTCAGTGATCCGATTTTGGTAATAAATCTAGAATTGGAAGTCATTTATCTCAATGAAGCTGCTATTCAGTTATGCTGTCCCGAAACTGCACGAGATTTTGAAGGGTTTTTCGAGGATTTGGTAACGATCCATTGGGAAAAGGGGGAATTGCTTTCGCAATTTTCAACAGGTCTTGAAGTGGGAGATGTCTGGAAGGCAGAACGATATATTCAAACTAAGCATACGCATTATTCACCATTTGAAATTTCCATACAGGCGATTCATGCTGAGGGGAAAGAAAAAATCGGCTATTCAGTTATCCTCAGAGGATTGGAGGCAAAGCACAAATCTGAGCAAATAGCCAAAAGAGCCCAACTTATTGTTGAAAATAGTCCTGCAGTACTATTCAGGGTTGATCCAAATGATCACTATAAAATTCAATATATCTCAGAAAATATAAGCCGATTTGGGTATGACGCTACATTTTTGATTAAGAACCAAATTTCTTTCTTGGAAATGCTTCATCCTGAAGATGCAGAATCCATTCTTCAAGACTCCCAGATTCGACGGTCAACTAATGGAATTCAAGCTTTTTCTGGAGAATATCGAATCAAGAATTCGGATGGAACCTATGTTTGGGTAGAGGACCGTACTCGAGATGTATCATCAGAATCTGGAGAAATTTTACTTCACGAGGGATTGTTCCAGGATATTTCTGATCGTAAAAACCTGGAACAAATCAAATCTCAGCGTGATCAACAATATCGAGTCTTAGCTTCAAATATTCCAGGCACCAACATTTTCTTGTTGGACAAGGATAGGAACTACATTCTAGCAGAAGGCACCAATTTTGAAAAATGGGGTTTAACTCGTGAGGATTTTGAAGGAAAAAATCTCAAAGATCTTCAGCTTACTGAATTCGAAGAGATCAATGCAATACTTGACAGGGTCTACAATAATCTTGAAATCGTCGA
>CAYTXN010000004.1:0-9879 GCA_964441195.1 uncultured Limnohabitans sp. | reverse complement strand
AACCCAGATGATTTGGGCGTATTTCAGGAAATGCTTGGAGAAGAGAAAGACTTTCTAGCCCAAAACCAATTCTTGGAATTCAGATTAAGACATAAAAGTGGGGAGTATCGAGTCTTCAGCACCAATGGAAAAATGATCGAGGACAAAAGTGGAATTCATCGATATTATACCGGAGTGGCGAGAGACATTTCCAAACTCAAAGAAACTCAGCGCGAATTGCTACTTGCCAAAGAACGGGCTGAGCAAGCTTCTCAGATCAAGTCCCAGTTTCTATCGGTAATGAGTCATGAAATCCGTACTCCGATGAATGCGGTAATTGGGTTGTCACACTTTCTCATGGAAGAAGACCCTAGACCTGACCAATTGGAAAATTTGAAGACGCTTCAGTTTTCTGCAGAAAACCTCATGGCACTGATCAATGATATTTTGGACTACAATAAAATAGACTCTGGAAAAGTAGAGTTGGAGCAAGTTCAATTTGATTTGAGAAACATCATCCACAGGATCGTTCATTCCTACAGTTTTCAGGCAAATGAAAAAAAGCTGAAAATCAGTTGCGAAATAGATGAAGCGATTCCGGAGATTTTGATCGGTGACTCACTTCGTATAGGTCAGATTGTGAATAACCTGGTATCCAATGCGATCAAGTTTACCGATCAGGGATTTGTGAGGATTTCGATTCTAAAAGAATTCACGCATGAGAATCAAACAGATATCAAGTTTATTTTTGAAGATACGGGAATCGGAATACCGGAAAACAAGCGAAAGTCAATATTCGAGGCATTTACTCAAGCATCCTCTTCAACAAGTCGTAAATATGGAGGCACGGGGCTAGGATTAGCGATAGTCAAGCGATTGGTGGAACTCCATGGGGGAGAAATTGAAGTCAGAGCAAGAAAGGATGGCGGAAGTGTTTTTGAGTTTATTCTCCCATTTGAATTCGTGGATTTGAGGAAGCTTGAAAATCAAAAATCAAAAACACTTGCTAAACGTCGGTCCCTTGAAAATGCTTCTATACTTGTGGCGGAGGATAATGCTGTCAACCAGATTCTGATCCGGAAATTCCTTACAAAATGGGAAGTTGGTAACTTAGTTATTGCCTCGGATGGGCGGGTGGCCTTGAATGAATTTCAGTCCGGTCAGTTTGATTTGGTTCTTTTAGACCTTCAAATGCCAGAACTCGATGGCTTTGAAGTAGCTAAAGCCATCCGAAATCACCCCGATTCCAAAAAGAATGCAATTCCTGTTTTAGCATTAACAGCGGCCTCTTTGAATGAAATAAAGGAAGAGATGAGACTCTCCGGAATGGATGATTTTGTTCCAAAACCATTTACGCCAGAGATACTATATGAAAAGATTTTAAAGTATCTCAATCCAAAATATCAAGATTAAACTGAGGTTTAGCATTAATTTTGCCATGGGGTAGGAATAGTTTCCGCTTCATTCCAAACCTGTTTAAATGACACCCATCAGAAGGTTTTTCCTTTTCCTGTTTCTTTTTTCACTTCCAGTTTTGCTTCAAGCCCAGGGACTGCTTAACAAGCGATCCTCTTTTTATGGGTTTTCAGGTATTTCCGGCGCGAATCTTCGTCAGTTTAATCAATTGCTATCGGATAGGGGACTATCACCGATGCAGAATCGATACAGAACCTATGGTATTGGTTATCAGGCGAGAATCAATGATTTTCTTGCGGGATTTGAATTGTCTCAGCATCAAAGTAAAGCAAGTGATTTCGATGGTTTCGAATTAAGATATCGGACATCCAGAGCACTTGTCAACGTGGGTTATTCTCTGACCGAAGAAGGTAGATTTCAACTGATTCATTACATGTCCTTAGGCGTAGGCTATTTGAATTTTGAGATGCTTCCCGCAAAATCCAATCAGAATTTGGAATTTTTTCTGCTCGAACCTAAAGAGGGATTTATCCTTCGGGAAAATAATATTCAAAAAGGCGTCCAATATTTTGGAGATTTTTTAACGGAAATCGGATTTCAACTGAGTTATGATTTTGATTTGCCGGGAAGAAAAGAGGCCATCGAGGTTTTGGCGAAAGTAGGCTATTCTTTTAGTCCTTTCGAAGGAAAATGGCAAATGAATGGGGTATCATTTGACAATACGCAAGCTGGTGCATTTCTAAGACTTGGGGCAGGAATTTCGCTTCCCGACGGTAATTTCTTTTACAAGGATGCATCGATAGGGATTTCACTTTTCAGAGGATTTCATTTCCGCAAACCGGATGAATTGAATCAGGAACTTGAAAAATACGGATACCTTCCACTTAGTGGAAAACCTTCAAATGTTGGAATAAGGATTCTAGGTGAAACAGATGGATTCCTCTACGGAATAGATGTATTCAATTCATCTATGTCAGGTACTGCAACTGATTTTCAAAGTCAAAGCCTCAATAGCTTGAGGATTTACGGAAATGCGGGATTGAAATTTTTTCAGCTCAAAAATTTTGCGATAGGTGCAATGGGAGGTTTTGGATACGGGAATATTAGATATTCCATTTTGCAAAACCAAAAACCCGATTTCCCTGAATTATTTGAGCAAAGAAATTTTGATGGATACCTCAAAAACTCCGGTTTAATGGCCAAACCTGAGCTTATTTTTGAATATGGCATACCGATGACCAACAGGAATATTTTTGATCTTGTCGTTAGTGCTTCTGCAGGATATGAATTGGCCTTAGGCAATTACAGATTAGGAGAACTGGGAATGGCGCAATTCCTTACTGGTCCCATGATAGGTTTGAGTGTGGGAGTTCGACCTTGATTAAGTATTTTTTAATAAAGCTTTCAGAAATCACCTTAATTCTGAATTAAACAGAAACATTTTTAGCAAAATGCTATTACCTTTGAGCAGCTTATCGAGAAAGACTGAGGGAAGGGCCCTACGACGTCTTAGCAACCTGTAAACAAGGTGCTAACTCCCATTTCGGAAATGACCGGAAACAGATGAGCGGACTAGTCCACTGTGACTTAATTCCGTGTTTTGCTCGATTCGCTTTTTGATTTAATTAATAGACGATGCAAAACAGAACAGAAACCCTACTCCAAGCTATTCAAAACCGGATCTTGATCCTTGACGGAGCCATGGGGACCATGATTCAGCGATATAAGCTTTCAGAAGAGGATTTTAGAACTCCCGAATTAGCCAATCACCCGAAATCTCTAAAAGGAAACAACGACTTATTATCCTTAAGCCGTCCTGACATTATCAAGCAGATCCACAGAGAATATCTGAAGGCTGGAGCAGATATCATCGAGACCAATACATTTTCGGGAACTTCCATTGCTCAGGCAGACTATGAATTGTCCCATTTGGCCTATGCCATCAATTTCGAGTCTGCAAAACTTGCTCGCGAGGTAGCTGATGAATTCTCTAAAAATGAACCTAATAAACCTCGCTTTGTAGCTGGCGCTATTGGTCCAACCAATAGAACAGCCTCGCTTTCACCGGATGTCAATGATCCAGGCTACCGTGCGATCACCTTTGACCAGCTTGCCGAAGCTTATGCTGAGCAAGTGAGAGGGCTTTTGGATGGTGGTTCGGATATTATTTTGGTAGAGACGATTTTCGATACGCTTAACGCCAAAGCGGCATTGTTTGCGATTCAGGATGTTTATGAGGAGCGAAATATTCCATTAGATCCAAAGAAGGGCGGAATTCCGATTATGATTTCCGGAACAATTACAGATGCTTCTGGACGCACACTCTCAGGTCAAACTACCGAGGCGTTTTTGATTTCGGTATCGCATGTTCCTTTACTTTCAGTGGGATTGAATTGCGCATTAGGAGCAAAAGAACTGAGACCGTACTTGAAAGTATTGGCTCAAAACGCTCCGTTTTATGTTTCTGCCTATCCGAATGCAGGACTTCCAAATGAGTTTGGAGCTTACGATCAGGGAGCCAATGAAATGGCGGATCAGGTGCGAGACTTTTTGAAAGAAGGAATGCTAAATATCCTTGGTGGCTGCTGTGGCACGACACCGGATCATATTGCTGCGATGGCAAAAATGGCTGCTGAATACAAGCCAAGAAAAATTGAGGAAGTAATAGAGGAGGAGGTAAGCAATGCTTAATAATTACATGAAACTTTCGGGTCTTGAACCTTTGATTTTCACCCCAACGATCAATTTTGTCAATATTGGAGAGCGAACCAATATTACAGGCTCGAAGAAATTCTCCCGCCTGATTCTCAACGGCAAATACGATGAAGCGCTCGATATTGCGCTGGATCAAGTTCGTGGTGGCGCACAAGTGCTTGATGTCTGCATGGATGAAGGTATGCTCGATGGGGAATTTGCCATGGTTAAATTCCTGAATCTGATCGCTTCCGAACCTGAAATCAGCCGAATTCCGATTATGATAGACAGCTCCAAGTGGAGCATCATCTTGGCTGGGCTGAAATGTGTCCAAGGGAAAGGAATAGTCAATTCTATTTCCTTGAAAAACGGTGAAGCAGAATTTATCCAGCAGGCTAAAACCATCAAGAAGTTTGGAGCTGCGGTTGTGGTGATGGCTTTTGACGAGAAAGGTCAGGCGGATACCTACGAACGAAGAATTCAGATTTGTGAGCGGAGTTACCGTATTCTGGTTGACCAAGTAGGATTCAATCGGCAAGACATCATTTTTGACCCGAACATCTTTCCAGTAGCGACGGGAATGGATGAGCATCGCAAGAATGCCCTTGACTTTTTCCTCGCAACGAAATGGATCAAGAAAAATCTTCCCGGCGCCAAAGTCAGTGGAGGTGTTAGTAATGTATCGTTTTCTTTTCGGGGAAATGATCGGGTGCGAGAGGCGATGCATGCCGCATTTCTTTACCATGCAATCAAACATGGGATGGACATGGGTATTGTCAATCCTACCATGCTGGAGGTCTATGATGACATTCCTAAAGACCTTTTGGAGCGAGTTGAAGATGTACTCTTTGATCGAAAAGAAGATGCAACTGAGCGACTTTTGGATTTTGCTGAAACTGTAAAAGCTGCCGATAAAAAAGAAGTGATTAATGAGGCCTGGAGGTCTGATCCTGTTTCCAAGCGAATTGAGCATGCACTTGTAAAGGGTATTTTAGACTTTATTGTTGAAGATACCGAAGCTGCAAGATTAGAGCTGGTCAATCCGTTGAAGGTTATCGAAGGACCACTGATGGATGGGATGAATGTAGTAGGAGATCTTTTCGGAGAGGGGAAAATGTTTCTTCCTCAAGTAGTGAAATCAGCCCGGGTAATGAAAAAGGCTGTGGCATATCTCGAGCCTTTTATGCCATTGCCGGAAGAAGGTCAGGAAGCATCTTCACTGAAAAAAATTCTACTTGCGACTGTAAAAGGGGATGTTCATGACATTGGAAAAAATATTGTTGGGGTCGTATTGGCTTGCAACAGTTACCAAATCATCGATCTCGGCGTGATGGTGGATGCCCAGAAAATCATTGACGAAGCGATAAAAAATAAGGTCGATATCATTGGTCTAAGTGGATTGATTACTCCTTCCTTGGACGAGATGGTCAACGTAGCGTCCGAAATGGAGCGACAAGGATTGAAAATCCCTCTATTGATTGGCGGAGCGACGACATCTCGGATTCATACAGCAGTGAAGATTGATCCCATGTATTCGGGAATCGTCATTCATGTGACGGATGCGAGCAAATCTGTGCCTATTGCTGGCGAAGCCATCTCCGAGGAAACCAAAGAAGCCTATCGACTGCAGATCAAGGAAACCTATCAGAAGCTTCGTGAAGAGCATGAGGCCAAGCAATTGGTGAAGCAATTGGTTAGCTATGCGCAGGCCAAAGCCAATCCGGTGGAAGTAGACTGGACTTCTTTTGAACCTATCAAGCCCAAGGTATTGGGAAAAACTATTCTCGACGATTTGGATCTTTCAGTTTTGAGAAAGTATATCGATTGGACTCCATTCTTTAGCACTTGGATGCTCAGCGGGAAATATCCAAAGATTCTCGAAGATCCGATTGTCGGACATGAAGCCAAAAAGCTTTTCGCTGATGCACAGGAAATGCTAGACAAATTGATTTCTGAAAAATGGCTTTCTGCCAAAGCGGTCTTTGGACTTTACCCCGTCAAGCGAATTGAGGATGACGCTGTTGTTTTTGAGCCAAATGATGCGAATGTTGAAATTGCGAAATTCCACTTTTTGCGTCAGCAAGGAAAGAAAGGAAAAGGAGTTCCTAATCGATCTTTGGCAGACTACCTCCATCCTGGCAAAACCGATTTCTTAGGTTGCTTTGCAGTGACTTCTGGCCTTGGTATGGAAACCAAACTAGCAGAATTCCAAGCTGCAGGAGA
Source organism: uncultured Limnohabitans sp. (assembly GCA_964441195.1). Taxonomy (GTDB): domain Bacteria; phylum Bacteroidota; class Bacteroidia; order Cytophagales; family Cyclobacteriaceae; genus Algoriphagus. The sequence continues at coordinate 3,567 of CAYTXN010000004.1, read as the reverse complement.
TGACTATAATGATATCTTGTTCAAGGCTTTGGCTGATCGATTAGCAGAAGCTGCGGCTGAATTTGTCCACGAGCAAGTGCGGAAAAATTACTGGGGCTATTCTACAGCTGAAAGCTTGGATAATGATTCCCTGATACGTGAAGAATATCCAGGAATCCGACCGGCACCGGGTTACCCTGCTTGCCCTGAGCATTCTGAGAAAGTAACCATCTCCCAACTTTTGGACTTGGAAAACTCCATCGGAATCACGCTTACTTCGAGTTTTGCGATGTATCCTACCAGCTCAGTTTCTGGATTTTATTTCGGAAATCCAGAGAGTAAATACTTCGGTTTGGGGAAAATAGGTGAAGACCAAGTGGCAAGTTATGCCGAGCGAAAAGGTATCACTTTGCAGCAAGCTGAGCGCTTATTATCTCCAAATTTAGCCTATTCACCTACACCTACTTTAGCAATTTCTGTTTAATGAAGATAACTGACCACCTAAAAAACGCGACCGGTACGCTCTTTTCTTTTGAAATACTTCCACCACTTAAAGGCCAAAGCCTTAAAGAATTGCTCGAAGGAATTGAGCCTTTGATGGAATTTAAGCCACCATTCGTAGATGTGACTTATCATCGGGAAGAATTTATTTATAAGAAACATCCCAATGGACTTCTGGAAAAAATAAGTACCAAAAAGCGGCCTGGAACAGTCGGGATCTGTGCCGCGATTATGAATCGCTTCCACGTGGATGCTGTACCACATATTCTCTGTGGAGGTTTTTCTAAAGAAGAAACGGAAAACGCGCTGATTGACCTCAATTTCATAGGTGTGGAAAATATCCTTGCCCTACGGGGTGATGCGCCAAAATCCGAAGGAAAATTTATTCCTGAACCAAATGGCCACAGCTATGCGAGCGAGCTTGTAGAGCAGGTGGTTCGGATGAATGGAGGGCATTACTTACATGAGGAGACTGAAAATAGTTTTCATACCGATTTTTGCGTGGGTGTTGCTGGATATCCCGAGAAACATTTTGAAGCTCCGAGTAGGAAGTTTGATATGAAATATCTGAAGGAGAAAATCGATAAGGGAGCTGAATACGTTGTAACCCAAATGTTTTTTGACAATCAGAAATTTTTTGATTTTGTAAAAAAAGTTAGGGAGGCAGGAATTGATGTTCCGATTATCCCGGGAATTAAGCCTATTACAACGCTTGGTCAAATTACCATGCTGCCAAGAACATTCTTTCTGGATTTTCCTGATGACTTGATGGATGAACTAGAAAAATGTAAAACCAATGCTGATGTCAAAACTGTAGGAATAGAGTGGGCTATTCAGCAATCAAAAGAACTGGTAGCTGCAGGAGTTCCTTCTCTGCATTTCTATACCATGAGTAAGGCAGAAGCGACTTTTAAAATTGCTAAAGAAGTATTTTAACAAAAAAAGCCCTCCAATTAATTTTGGAGGGCTTTTGGACAATGACTTCGATTAGGATTTGCCTATTTCGTCGAGAAATTTGTTGTATTTCTCTTTACTTCTATCTCCGAGTTTTTCAAAATTTTGCTCTAACCAATCCAAACTTTCTTTAGTGGTAGATTCGATGTTTTGAATAGTCTTTGCTCTGGTAGCAGTAGGTTCTTTTGATGTGGTCTCCCACCATTTTTCAATGTTTTGCAAGTGCATTTCTGCTGTTTTTTCAAAATTTTCGGCAGAACGTTTTCCGTTTTCGATAGCTGTTTCGTATCGAGTTTCGATGAGATCCAATTCTGTTTCCTCAGCTTGCAGGTCAGTATAAATTCTGTTTGACCGAGACTCAAGACTGTCATACCTTGAATCAATCAGGCTCCAATCATGAACGGGACTTGTATTTACTGCTGTTTCCACACTGTCAACAAAAGCATTGAGGTCTGATGTAACAGTGATGCGGTCCTGTTCTGTATAGGTATTCGTTTCGCAGGCAAAAACAGCAATACAAGCTGCTCCAATAAGTAATGTTGATTTGATTTTCATGTGTTTATAATTTGATTTTTTAAAGGCCACATGGAATCTTCGCATGAATAATAAATAATCTTCCCGCTGTGTGTCGCTTTGGGTCATGCTTGATTTCATTTGTTTAATTTTTAAAGTGAGTGAATTGATGGTTTGACTGATAAATAGGCAATTCGTCATCCAACTTTAAATGAAGTCTAAAAAAGGCCCTGAATTTCACACAGGATCAATTTGGGTAGATTTCACCCCATTATAGCTGAGTCCTTAATTCACATTTTATGCAATAAATACCCCATTATCACCCATTTTAAGTTGTAGTTAAGTCCGTTTGGAGATGATTTATATAGTCACTGATCCATAGGAACTGAAATTTTGCTTCATAAGGAATATATTGAGTGAGCTCGACTGATCTTCTTAATTTTGGGCCATGATTAAACTGGTCGAATGTCCCCGGGATGCGATGCAAGGAATTCCCGATTTTATCGATACTGCTATTAAGGCCGCTTACATCAATCAACTTTTAGAAGTCGGCTTTGATACGATTGACTTTGGTAGCTTTGTGAGTCCAAAAGCAATTCCGCAAATGCGTGACACTGCCGAGGTACTGGAATTGCTCGATTTGCACGATGCTAAGTCTAAACTTTTAGCAATTGTTGCAAACCTAAGAGGAGCAGAAGATGCACTTCAATTTTCTGAAATTGACTTTTTGGGATTTCCACTTTCGGTCTCAGAGACTTTTCAAGAGCGAAATACCAATGCAAGTATTGGGGATGCCATGAAAACGGTTGAAGCGATTCAAAACCTTTGCGAAACAAGAGGAAAAAAGCAAGTAGTCTACCTTAGCATGGGTTTTGGCAATCCGTATGGAGATCCATATTCACCGGAATTAGTGGCTGAATTTGTGGAAAAGCTCGCACAATTGCAGGTGGAAACAATCTCTTTGTCCGACACAATTGGAGTTGCCACACCAGACCTGATCACCAAATTATTTGAAATACAAATTCAGGCATTTCCGCAAATTGAGTTTGGTGCGCACCTGCATAGTAGAAGAGATTCGATTTCAGAGAAAGTACTCGCAGGATTGAAAGGAGGTTGCAAACGATTCGATGGAGCATTGAAAGGTTTCGGAGGTTGCCCGATGGCGAAGGATGAACTCGTAGGGAATATGGCTACAGAAGTCATGATTGAAACTTTTGAAAAGGAAGGTTATACTCTAGGGTTGAACAAATCAGAACTCATTGAATCAATGAAGCTTACACAGTTTGTTTTTAATTCCTGAATAATGGCAGAATATAAGATTCAAGGTAAAGTAAAGTCTTTACGCTGGCTGAGAACGCTTCACCGTTGGTTGGGAATTCCATTGATCATTTTCTTTTTCATTATTGGAATTACTTCGATTCTTTTGGCTTGGAAAAAGAAAGTAGAATTGCTTCCGCCAACTTTGGAAACCAAAATCGAGAATGGAGAATGGATTTCTCCTGCTGAAATGGTGAGCATTGCAGAAGCTGAAATGGAAAAAATCGGTGAATCTACAGCTGTGGATCGCATTGATATTCGGCCTGACAAAGGTGTGGCAAAAGTCTCTTTCAAAACTCATTT
>CAYTXN010000003.1:23388-34104 GCA_964441195.1 uncultured Limnohabitans sp. | reverse complement strand
TTCCCGATCCTTCATTTCCTATTTATGGGCTTATGCGGTTCTTTTCTCGCTGGTGATATATTCAATCTTTACGTCTGGTTTGAGATCATTATCATCAGTTCATTTGTACTTCTCACCATAGGTGGAGAAAAGGCACAAATTGAAGGAGCTGTCAAATATTTCACACTCAATATCCTTGCATCCATTATTTTCCTTACCGCTATTGCGGTGCTTTATGGGATCACTGGCTCATTGAATATGGCAGATCTGTCATTGAAAATAGCTGCGATAGAGGACAAAACCCTAGTCAACATCTGCGCAATGATTTTCTTCGTGGGATTCGGAATTAAATCAGCCGTGTTTCCACTTTACTTTTGGTTGCCAGCTTCTTACCACACTCCTCCACATGCGGTGGCGGCCATTTTTGGAGGCTTATTGACAAAAGTTGGTGTCTATGCGATGATTCGAGTTTTCACTCTGATTTTCACGCTCGATCCCTTTCTTGAAAATGTCCTGATAGGAGTGGCCATGCTCACCCTTTTCAGTGGAGCCGTCGGTGCTTTGGTTCAGCGCAACCTCCAAAAGATTTTCTCCTATCTCATCATCTGTCACATCGGATTCATGGTAGCCGGACTTGGAATGGGAACAACGATCGCTCTCACCGGGGCCATATTTTATATGATTCATGATATCGTGGTGAAGGCCAACCTCTTTATGGTCGGTGGATTGCTCTATCGTATCAATGGAACAAGTAATATCAAACGGATGGGCGGCATGTATGCCCGATATCCTCTCTTGAGTTTGCTTATGGCGGTACCCTTGTTTTCTCTTGTAGGTATTCCTCCACTTTCTGGTTTTTGGCCGAAGCTCTCACTAATTATCGGTGGTCTGGAAACGGGGAATTATGTATTGATTGGCTTTATCCTTTTTGCAAGTTTTATTACCCTATTCATCATCGCTAAAGTTTGGGCAGAGGTGTTTTGGAAGAAAAAAGAAGCAGATACCTCCCCTATTCAGTTTCGGTTTTTTGAAGCTCATACTTGGCGTGAAAAGTTTCTGATGGTGATGCCCATAATTTTTCTTGGGATTCTCTCACTGGGAATTGGATTTGGAGCAGGCCCTGTTCAGGCACTTTCGGAGCGAATCAGTGCGGAACTAAGCGATGTGAGCGGTTATATTAATGTGGTATTAGGAGATAAATCAAACTGATATGAGGACACCCTTTCTGATGAATCTGCTTTTGGCCTTTGTTTGGTTAGCCCTCAGTGGGAATTTCTCACTTGCTAATACCATATTTGGATTCCTGTTGAGTTTTACCATCATGTGGATCATTAGTCTCAATTCGGAAAACAGAAAATACTTCAAGATTGCCCCGAAAACTGTCGGCTTTGTTTTCTTCTTTCTTTACGAACTCACTAAAGCAAACATTCAGGTTGCGATAGAAGTGATGACTCCTAAAAGAAACATGAAACCCGGCATAGTCCGATACCCGCTGGAAGCGAAGACAGATTTTGAAATCACTCTCCTAGCAAACCTGATATCCTTAACCCCTGGCACATGCAGTTTGGATGTATCCACTGACCGGAAAGTTCTCTACATTCATTCCATGTATATCATTGACAAAGAGAAATTTATCAAGGAAATCCAAAATGGATTTGAACGAAGGTTATTAGCCATATTGAGATGATCTATACCTATCTATACTATGTGATATTGCCTATTCTCACCCTCTCAGTGGTGCTGATCTTTTATCGATTTCTGAAGGGTCCAAGTATTTCTGACCGGGTGATTGCCTTGGATCTTTTAATCACAACTGGGATTGGCATTATTGCAGTGTATAGCATTATCGTGGACCAATCCACGTTTCTCGACATCGCTATGATATTGGCGCTGATTGCATTCCTCAGCACGGTAGCATTTTCCTATTACCTTGAAAAAAAGCGCAACAATGAATGAAATACTCATAATCATATTGGTGAGTTTGGGCTCTTTATTTGTCCTCTTGGCAGCAATTGGGCTGGTTCGTATGCCTGATCTCTACCTTCGAATTTCTGTTACTACCAAGGCAGCAACATTGGGAATTGGGCTGGTTCTCGCCTCAGCCGCAGTCTATTTTCAAGAAACTTCTGTCAGTACAAGGATTCTGGCCATCATTTTTTTCATCCTCTTGACTGCACCTGTTGCTGCACATTTATTGAGCAGAGCCTCTTACATCACGGGAGTTCCACTTTGGAAAAAGTCCGTAATGGATGAGCTAAAGGGAAAGTATAAGAAAACCGACCATAGTCTCAGCAGTAAGGAAGATTAAAGGGGGAGGCGAAAGTTTATCATTTTTCGCAATTGAGGACTAGTCTCAAATAATCCAAAGTAATTCGATTTTCGGTAGAAATAAGCTCCCTTATGGTTTCGAAAATTAACTTTCCTTGAATTGAACACCTTTTGAAGTTTTCTCTTTATTCGGCTATTTGAGCAGGCTTGTTTTATCCATTAAAATTGAAACTTACCCTTTATTTCCTAAATTCAGCCCAAGGCAGCAAAGCCAATAACCCGCCAGATTTTGTGCAGCACAAAACCCAGACTAAATAGACTTTCTTACTATTTCGATAAAGCTCACCGATCTATCCTGTGAAATCGAGCATTACCCAAAGCGACACACAGCGGGATGCCCCGATAGCTATCAGGATGACCTTCAAAAATCAAATTACAAAAAGATGAAAAAAAGCATTATTCTACTCTTCTGCCTTATCCCCTTACTAGGGTTTACCCAAGTCAAGACGGACACTATTCAGGTCTATAGTCCGGCTATGAAAAAGAATCTTAAGGCAGCAGTCACAACCCCTTCTTCTTACCAAGGTGGAGCTGAGAAATATCCTGTTCTATATCTGCTCCATGGTGGAAGTGGTGCTTTTAGCGATTGGCACAGAAATGTCACCGAACCGGGTCTAGTAGAGCGAATGGCAGAGGAATATGAACTGATCATCGTAACACCAGGTGTGGGACCTTCCAGCTATTACTTTGATAGCCCAATGCTGGATTCCGTGCGATACGAAACTTATATCACCTCGGAACTCATCCCTCATATCGATAAAAGCTTTAGGACTTTGGCACAAAGAGAATCCCGAGCAATTACCGGACTTTCGATGGGAGGTCATGGTGCAATTATGCTTTCCGCTAAGCATCCGGACTTATTTATTGCCGCAGGAAGTATGAGTGGGGTAATGAATATCGACACCCGTATGTGGAAAGTGCCTGACGATTTCAGGACTTTGCGTCAGCAAGGACAGCAGGATATGCTTGGCCAAGATCTCAATTACGATGGACCAAAATTCAGCACATTCACGGCAGTAGGCCTTACGGATAAGTTGAAAAGCAATGGATTAGCGCTAATTATTGACTGTGGAGTGGAAGATTTCCTTTTGGAAACTAATCGGCAAATGCATCAGCTACTCTTAGAAAATGAGACTCCGCATGAATACATTGAGCGTCCAGGAGCGCACACTTGGTCTTACTGGAGCGAGGCTTTACCAGTGCATCTCTTGTTTTTTGCCAAGTATCTCAAGCGGAATTAAAATCCTGCTAGGCTCTTACCCTATAGGTAAAATCCCTTCGATTATTCAGCTAATTTTTGCTTTTTGCAAAAGCATTATCATCCCACTATGTCCAAATTTGATTCAATAAGACCTTTTTATGATGCGGAAGCAAATCTGGCTCTTCGCCAAATTATTGATGATCCGATGCTTGAAGCTATGATGGGCTTCACTTTTCCAGATAAGAACCCAGGGATTTGGAAAGAGCGGATGCGAAGTACTCACTCGCTAAGAGATTTTCAGATCAATTTTATTTATCCTGCTTTGATGAAAGTATTGGAAAAAAGCTCTGATGGATTGAGTACCGGTGGATTTGAGGCCTTAGAACCTAATACCGCTTACCTCTATATATCCAATCACCGGGACATCATTTTAGATACCTCTTTGTTGAATGCCTGCATTTACGAAAAAGGATTGGTGATGACCACTTCAGCGATCGGGGACAATTTGATTAAGAAGCCATTCCTCCACATGCTTTCCCGGCTCAACCGAAATTTTGCAATTCGTCGGGGCTTGACCGGAAGAGCGTTATTTGAGAGTTCTCTTATGGTCTCAGAATATATTCGAAAGTCTCTGATTACCGAAAATCGATCCGTATGGACGGCACAGCGCGAAGGACGAACTAAGGACGGGAATGACATCACCCAAAAAGGAGTTCTCAAGATGTTGACCCTGGCTGAGCAGGGAGATAATCCATTTGGCTTTTTCGAGAAAATCAAAATTGTCCCTGTGTCAATTTCCTACGAATATGACCCAACAGATATCCTGAAAATGCCGGAACTATTGGCCAAATCCAGAGATGAAAAATACATCAAGCATGAAAATGAGGATTTTGTTAATCTACTTCGAGGTCTTTTGGGAACAAAAAAGCGAATTCATATCCAAGTGAATGGCGTATTAACTGAGGAGGTTAAAGCCATCTCGGAGATGGAAATTCCTCAGTCGGAGAAGCTTTCCAGACTGGCTTCCATCCTAGATGAAAAAATCTGGGGAGGATACCGACTTTGGCCGAGCAATTACATTGCGCATGACCTACTTTATGGCAATGAAGGTTTTTCCTCATTTTATTCCCAAGAAGAAAAAGTAGCATTTGAAAACCGATTGCTTGGGAAATTGGACACCAGCAATCCCGCTTTGTTGAAAAGCTTTCTATCCATGTATGCCTACCCTGTGGACAATAGCATCAAAGCCAGAGGCATCAACTCAAACTAAATCTAGGCCTGAATAAGCGGTAAAATCAATTCAAATTCCGTCCCACCGCCCGGTTCAGATTTCACCAAAAATCTTCCTTTAAGTCCTTTCACAAGTTTGTGGATTAAATTCAATCCAAAACCATATCCCTTTTCGCCAGAGGTTCCGATCAAAGAACCCGTCCCTCCTGCCATAATTTCTGAGATTTTGTCCGGGGAAATACCAACGCCATTGTCTTTCACCTTCAATTGGAGAATCTGTTGTTGGTCTAAAACCTCCATATCCAGCAAAACTTCAACTTTCCCCTCTATCGGGGTAAACTTGATCGCATTGGAAATTAGGTTTCCCATGATTTGAAGAATCTTATTTTTTGGAAATGGGATTTCAGCAAAAGGTGTATTTGCATTCACCTCAAGTTCAATTTTTTTTGTGATGGCTTGAGGAATGAACATATCTTCCAGCTTAGTTTTCAATGTCGAAAGGGTGAATTCGTGGTCTTTTGGTTCACGCTTAATCCCTCCTTTAGTCTCTAGATTCTGAGAGAGGATCTCATCTGCAAGTTCCAGAACGGACTTGCCACTTTTTTGAATCAATGAAATGAATTCCAGCACTTCTTCAATCTTATTCCTATCTCCTTGCATTTGAATGATCTCCGCCAGACCAATTATCCCTCCGATAGGACCACGAATATCATGTGCAACCTTGTTTTTGATTGATTCCGTCTCCTGTACCTTATTGTTAAGATTCGTTACGGCTTGATGAATCTTGATTCGATTGACCACTTCGCTTGCGATTATTTCAAGCATTTCTTTCTTTTCGACACTTAGATTTTTATAGTCATCATGCAGTACGCAAAGTGCCCCCAGTGCTAGTTCATCATTCACTTTAAGCGGGATGCCATAGTAATATTTCAAGTGAGGTTCATCAGACACAAAAGGCCTATCTTTAAATCGCTCATCTTTGGATAAATCCTTCACTTCAAACCCATCCACATTTTCCTCCATGATCGTGTATTGGCATACGGATTCCTCCCTTGGCATCTGTTTGATATCGATCCCATGATTGGAAACACTCCACTGAGTAAAGGAATCAATAAGATTGATCAAAGAGACCGAAGTACCCGCAACTTTTGCGGCTAACTTAGTCAGATCTGCAAAGGACTTATCCAAGTCCATGTAATCCAAATCAAATTCACTGAGCGCCAAAAGGCGATCCATTTCATTTGCAGGAATTGGGTGATTTTGATCTAAATCGATAGATTGGGGTGATTTTTCTAGCTTCATGATAGCATACGATTTCAACAAAACAAGTCAGAAAAACTTAATTTTTATGCAACCTTTCCCTCTTTTCTTTCCATTAAAAAACCAGTCTCATAGTTCTGTATATTAAGTGCATATTGCAATTGAAATCCAAATATTACCCATGAACCTAATATTATATTTCACCCTCCTTTTTCATCTATACACGTCAAATGAATCAATCCCTATTGGAAGAATCGTTACTCCTTTAGGTGAAATCTTGATTAGTTTGGATGAACGAACACCTAAGCATCGTCAAAGTTTCATCGAATTGGCAAAAGCTGGCTACTGGGATTCCCTCACATTCAATCGCGTCATTCCAAATTTTGTCGCTCAAGGAGGATGCCCGGATACTCCCGCAGGATTTACCGATCCGGAGTATTTGCTCGCACCAGAATTTCATCCTGAATTAACTCACATTTATGGCGCAGTTGGAGCAGGTCGAGATGATAATCCAGGTAAATTGTCCGCAAGGTGCCAGTTTTACATTGTCCAAAATCCTCAGGGTTTACATAGATTGGACGGGGATTACACTGTTTTTGGACAGGTGATCAAAGGAATGGACCTCATCGATCACATCGTGTCTGTGAAGCGAAACGATTCAGACGAGCCGGATACGCCAATTTCCCTCACAGTAGAAATTATATACCTTAGTCCATTAGAGTATAATTCCTTAATCAATAATTCAATTAAATGAACCCTATCAAAATCCTAATCGTCGGTTGCGGCAACATGGGAGCATCACACGCTACAGCTTATCATAACTTGCCGGAATTTGAAATCTGCGGACTCGTGGCCCGAGGAGAAAGCAAAGTGACTTTAAACAAAAATTTAAAAGCAAACTATCCACTTTTTGAGGATTTTGACCAAGCAATGTCATCGACCCATCCCGATGCCGTATGCATTTCTACATACCCCGACACCCATGAGGAATTTGCTTTAAAAGCTTTAGAGGCTGGATGCCACGTATTCATTGAAAAACCGCTCGCAGACACGATTTTAGGTTGTGAAAAAATCCTCACCAAAGCTCATGAAACAGGCAAAAAAGTGGTCGTCGGATACATTCTCCGACATCATCCCTCTTGGATACGGTTCATTGAGGAAGCTCAAAAAATGGGAAAGCCGCTCGTGATGCGGATGAATCTCAATCAGCAAAGCCAAGGCTACATGTGGGATGTTCATCGGAATTTGATGAAATCCCTAAGTCCAATCGTGGATTGTGGCGTCCACTACATCGATGTCATGTGTCAGATGACTCGATCCAAGCCTGTGTGGGTTTCGGCTATCGGGGCCAGACTGACTGAGGACATAGCCGAGGACAACTACAACTACGGGCAATTACAAATCAGATTTGAAGATGGTTCTGTTGGTTGGTATGAGGCGGGTTGGGGCCCGATGATCAGTGAGACAGCATTCTTCATCAAAGATGTATTTGGACCAAAAGGCGCAGTCTCCATCGTAGCCAAGAATGCCGGTGCATCAGGAAAGTCAGATCATGTGGATAGCCATACCAAAACCGAATCGATTCGCGTACATCATGCGGATATTGATGACAAAAACCATTTTCTGAAAAAAGATACTTGGATAGATATGACCGATGAACCCGATCATCAGGAGCTTTGCAACAGAGAACAATCTTATTTTCTAAAAGCAATTCAAGAAAATATTGATTTAACTGATCATTTAAATGATGCGCTGAACAGTCTCAAAATCGCCTTTGCATGTGACGAATCTGTGAAAACCGGAGAGGTAGTAAGGTTGTAGGTTTACACAAAGCTGCACTTTATAGACAACAGATTCAATATAACCTATATTCATGCGTTAATCGACCCCAAAATGGGTAAAACCACTGCCCCCACTGACTCTCCTATTCCTGACCCATCCTCAAAAATACTTGAGGAGACCAAATCATTGCTCAAGCTAGTTGAGTCAATGGGAGGAATCGGACATTGGGAGGTAGACCTGAAAACAGGTGAAAACACTTGGTCGGATCAGTTTTTCCGAATTTTAGGATTGGATCCCGAAAATACAATTGCGACGACTGAGCTTGGGCTATCTACTATTCATCCAGAAGATCTGGAGAGAGTAAATACGCACTACCAAAAATCATTTGAAACTGCCGCTCCCTATAGAGTTGAAAAACGGATCATTAGGCCAAGTGGCGAAATAAGGCATGTCATATCTGAAGGCATAGTAGACCTGGATGAAGCAGGTAAACCCGCTCGCCTTTTTGGAGTTTTTAAAGACATCACAGAGGAAAAGTTAAAGGAAGAAGAACTTAAAAAGACCAACATACAACTTGAAAATATCCTGAATACCACTCAGGATTTGATCATTATAGCAGAAGAGAATGGACCTTTCCTCAGGGTATCCAAATCCAGTGAAAAAATCCTGGGATACACACCGGAGGAACTCATCAGCAAATCATTCAGAAATATGGTTCATCCGGATGATTTTCAAGCTACCCTAGAAAATAGAAAAGAGGTTTTAGCGGGCATTCCCTCCTCAAATTTCAGAAACCGTTATTTCAAAAAAGATGGATCTGTCATTACTTTGGATTGGTCAGCCTCATTTGATAAAAGTACCAAAACTGTATTTGGAATAGCGAGAGATATCACCCTACTTCTTCAGACCCAAGAAAACCTGAGGAAAGACCGTCAAAAATTGGCAATTGTTCTTGATTCTTCACCAGAGACTATTTGGGCCATAGACACAAATTATTGCTTAATTACTGCAAACCAAAAGTTCCTCAAAACCATGAAGGAAATTGGTAATTGGGAAATTAAGCCTGGTGACAATCTTATTTTCAATACACCCTTGCCGGAAAAATTTATTCAGGAATGGAAAAAATGGTATGAGAGAGCAATTGCTGGCGAAACATTTTCAGTAGTAAGGAAAGTCAGCATGATGGAAAGTGGAGGCTACATGGAAGTCAATTTCAAACCAATTTATGAAAATGATAAAGTAGTCGCTGTAGGTTGCTATTCGCTTGACATCACACAAAAAAAAGAAGAAGAACAAAAGAAAAACGAACTCCTAGAACGCCTAAATCTTGCGCAAAAAATTGGAAAGCTCGGCTATTGGGAGTTTGATATTCAGACTGAAGAGATTTATTGGTCCGATGAAGTTTATGCAATTTGGGGAATGGAGCCTACGAATTCTAATCCCAATTTTAATAAGTTTTTTAATACGTTTCATCCTGATGATAGAGAAGAATTCTTCCATCATCATTCCTTGGCACTAGAGGGCCTAGCCCCACTTGATGCCGTTCACAGGATAGTCCTGCCCTCCGGAGAAATCAAATATGTACACGAAAAAGGAGGACTTGAAAATGATCCTGAAACAGGGAAAATAAATTTCAGAGGGACCGTTCAGGATATAACAGTTGAAAAGACCTTTGAAAAGGAACTCATTGAGAGAAATCAATTCATCGAGGCTGCACTCCACCATCTCCCTACAGGACTGGCAGTAAATAAAATAGATTCTGGCGAAGCAACCTATGTCAACCCTGCCTTTTCGGAAATCTACGGATGGTCAATGAAGGCAATTCAGGATGTCACCACCTTCTTTGAAAAAATCTACCCAGATCCCGCATACCATGATTTTATCACTTCGAAGATCATAGAGGATATTCAAAGTGGAGATCCGGAGCGGATGTCTTGGAAAAACATTCCCATAGTGACCGAAAATGGGGAAAAGAGAATAATTTCAGCAAAGAACATTCCCCTCCCTAATCTGAATTTGATGATTTCCACTGTCGTGGATGAAACCGATGCCTACTGGGCGGATCATTCTCTGAGGGTAAGTAATGAGCGATTTCACCTAGCTACACAAGCGGTATCAGATGCTATTTGGGATTGGGATGTTCGGAAGAATTCCATCTTTCTTGGAAAAGGGTACCAAAGGCTTTTCGGTTTTCCTGCAGAAATGCAAGAAATTCCTCCCGGGCTAGCCAAAGAAAGAATACACCCAGATGACTATCCTTCCATCTTCAAATCGATACAGGAAACCCGAAATGATAAAACTAAAAACAAATGGTCGGGCGAGTACAGATTCCGGAAGTTTGACGAGGCCTATACTTTTGTTCAAGAAAACTTAATTATCATTCGAGACCCCGAAGGCAATCCGATTCGAATAGTGGGAAGTCTGAGAGATATCAGCCAGGAAAAAGAAAAAGAATTGGAGCTCCAAAAAAAGACCCAACTGATTGCCTCTATTTCTTACATCATCCAATCTTTTCTCGAAACCGAGGATTGGCAAGAATTCATGGACCCAACATTAAAATTAATGGGGGAAAGCACCGATTCTGACAGGGTTTTCTTTTTCAAAAATTTCAAAGATCCTGTTACAGGAAAGGAATTTGCACAGCAAACCCATGAATGGACCAATGGAACTGTGAGTTCGGAGCTAGACAATCCAGCCTATCAAGCTATTGATCTTGAGGAATATCCAATTAGCGTTAAAACTGCGCTTAAAGGAAAACCATTTATAATCCAAACTCACGAAGCAGAAGAAAGCATGCGGATAATTCTTGAACAACAAGGAATCAAGTCTATCCTGTTGATGCCGATTTTTGTGGATGAATATTTCTATGGATTTATGGGATTTGATGACTGCACTAAAAGTAAAGCATGGTCCGATGATGAAATAGGTTTCTTGGC
>CAYTXN010000003.1:0-23288 GCA_964441195.1 uncultured Limnohabitans sp. | reverse complement strand
AACCCAACATTTTGAAACCTTCAACCCTTGGATCAAAGCTTGGCTGGAAGTAACCATCTATCCATCAAATGGGGGCTTGTCTGTCATCATTCGGGATATTTCCCAAAAGAAAAATTCCGAAAAACAAATTCAAGAATTTAATGAACGGCTAAGATTGATTTCTCAAGCTTCCCATGATGCAATCTGGGATTGGAATATTGAGACAGGTGACCACTACTGGGGTGAAGGTTTCAACATACTTTTTGGAGAAGAGATCGCAGGAACCCATGACAATTACAATAGATGGAGAGATAATATCCACCCTGAAGATAGAGACCGGGTTATTTCCGTTTATTCAAACATGCTATCCAGTCCATCGGAAAATTTCTTTGAATCTGAATACCGTTTTATCAGAAATGATGGAAGGCTATTCTACCTACTAGACAAAGGAACAATCCTAAGAAATAAAGAAGGTAAAGCCACCCGCGCAGTAGGTGCCATCCAGGATATCACTCCAAGAAAATCGTATGAGGAATCCCTGAAATCGCTAAACCTTGAACTTGCCGAGGCCATCAGCAAATTGAAAACTACAAACCAAGAACTAGAACAATTTGCCTATGTAGCCTCTCATGACCTCCAGGAACCGCTACGAATGATCTCCAGCTTTCTAGGATTAATTGAACGAAAGTATGCTGCAGTTTTGGATGAAAAAGGCCATCAATACATTCATTTCGCTGTAGATGGTGCCAGAAGGATGAAGGAAATAATTCTCGATTTACTGGAATTTTCCAGATTGGGAAATACCACAGGCCCCAAAAAACTGTCCAATTCCTTCGATTTGCTTCAGGAAGTTTTAGTATTGAATGGAAAATTGATCAATGAAAAAAATGCCGTGATCCACATAGGTCCAATGCCGGAGATCAGTTGCCATCCCAGTCAGATTATCCAGGTTTTCCAAAATTTGATCTCTAATGGACTTAAATACCAGCCCACCGACAATATTCCTGAAATTTGGATTGAAGGACAGGATTTGGGGAATGAATGGAAATTTACTGTTAAAGACAACGGAATCGGAATTGATCCAGAGTTTCAGGATAAGATTTTTATAATATTCCAGCGACTGCATCTAAAGGAGCAATTCTCAGGTTCAGGAATTGGTCTAGCACTTTGCAAGAAAATTGTCGAGTTCCACGGCGGAAAAATCTGGGTTGAATCAGCTTTAGGTGCCGGCAGTAGTTTTCATTTTACCCTGACAAAATAAACCATGATGAGTATGGAGAACTTAAAAAATTGGGTAAAAAATCGAATTTCATCCAGTCCCAGGAATACAGCATGGTTTGTTTTTTTCCTGAGTTTATCACTTACCATGTACCTCTCCTATACAGAATACCAACTCCGATTATCCAATGAGCGTGAAGAGGTTCTCTTTAAATTGAATGAGTTGGAAAATCGACTGTACAGCGCATTAAACAATGGGGTATCTGCCGTCAAAACCTTGGGGTTTTTCGCTCAAAATCAGGAAAACATCACCGATGAATTTGAAAAGATTGGAAAAGAAATCTTGGATAGTAATCCATTTGTTGATGTCATTCAATATCTCGATAGTGGGACAATTGTAGCGGTTTACCCATTAGAAGGCAACGAAGTGGTTATAGGATATAATGTACTGGCTGATCCGAAGACAAACAAAGAACTAATGGAAGCGATTAATAGGAAAGAGGTGTTTTTTTCCGGACCGATTCAACTCAAACAAGGTGGTGTAGGTATAGTGGGCAGATATCCTCTTTTCGAAAACGAAAAGCTCAAAGGACTTTCTGCAATCATCATTTATGCGGAAACGATCTTTGAAAAAGGGAATTTGAATGATGATTCAGAGGGACAGTTTACTGTCAAATTGAGTAAGAAGAATGTAAATACAGGAGAGGTTGAAAACTACATCCCTCAAAACAATCAGTCATTCCCCACTGGATACCTGGCCAGTACTCTCATTGATGTCGGAAATTGGACTCTTTCAGTTCAGTTGAATAAAAGCAGCGCGCTTTCCAAAGGACTTTTTGCAATTTTTCTGAGGTTCATACTTTCATTTGCTTTGGGGTACGTCGCCTGGATTGTTGCCCGGCAACCTGCCCTACTCCGAAAAAAGGTCCAAGAGCAATCCGATGAAATCATTCAAGCCAATGAGCGGTTTGAACTCGCAACAAAGGCCACCTCTGATGTGATTTGGGATTGGAATATCGAGAGCAATAAAATCTATAGATCAGATCATTTTTTTAAATTACTGGGATATGAAGACAGTGAGCAAATAGCTAATAATGATTTTTTTAGAACAATTATTCATCCCCAGGATATTGAGGAGGTGACGAAACAACTTGATCAAACACTTGAAAGTTCGGATCTATTTTGGGAGAAAGAATTCCGAGTGAAAAAAGCGGACAATACCTACGCTTACATCAATGACAAAGGATACATCATCCGGAATTCAGAAGGTAAAGCCATTCGGATGATTGGTGCTATTCAGGATATTTCAAAGCGAAAAAACGCTGAAATTGAACTTTTGAAGGCCAATCTAAGTCTCGAAAATGCAAATAAGGAGCTTAATGTATTTGCCTTCCTTGCTTCCCATGACATGCGGGAACCGCTGCGTATGATCAGTTCTTTCATGTCATTGTTGGAAAAAAAATATGGCAAAGATTTGGACGAAAAAGCCCATCAATACATATCTTTTGCCATCGATGGAGCAAAGCGGTTGACCAGTTTGATTAATGACCTGTTGGAGTATTCCAAAGTTGGATTTGATCTCAGTACGATCGAAAAGATTGACACTAGTTCTCTAATAAATGAGGTAATTGCGCTCAAATCTGATCTAATCAGAGAATCAAACGCTCAAATAATCATAGGAGAACTGCCGGATATTATGGGAATCAAAACCCCCATTCAAATCCTGTTTCAAAATCTTATTGGAAATGCCCTCAAGTACAAAAAACCAGATTCCGCACCCATCATTAAGATTTCAGGGGGAGTGAAAAATGAATTCTTGGAATTTTCCATTGAAGACAATGGAATAGGTATTGAAGCGGAGTATCTTGATCATATCTTTGGTATATTGAACAGGCTTCACCCTAAAGAAAAATACCCGGGAACAGGCATGGGACTCGCTACTTGTCGAAAAATAGTAACGCAACATGGAGGGGAGATTTGGGCTGAGTCAGCCATTGGTGTAGGAAGCAAATTTATATTTACATTGAGAACGTATGGACAACAAACCAGTGAAAATTCTTTTAGTTGAAGACAACGAAGGTGATATTCTTTTGACAACTGAGGCATTGGAAGAATGCAAAGTCAAGAATGAACTTCGAGTCTTGAGAAATGGCAGCGATGCCTTAAACTTTCTACTCACCTGTTTGCAGAGCAACAAAAAAGATATGCCTGATTTAATACTTTTAGATATTAATCTTCCTAAAAAAAATGGGCATGAAGTATTGCAAAGCACCAAAAACCACCCAGCGCTCAAGCATATTCCGATTATCATCCTGACGACCTCATCCTCTGAACTAGACATTCTAAGAGCCTATCAAGAACATGCAAATTGTTACATTATTAAGCCACTTGAAGTTGCGGAATTTGTAAATGTCACCTGCAAGATTGAGGAGTTTTGGTTTAACACCGTAAAACTACCCAATAACTAGACCTTATGCGAAAGGACGAAAAATCCTACCATATCCTGATCATTGAAGACAATCTGGGTGACTATATCCTCATTGAGGAATACCTGACAGAGTATATTTTAAGCCCTAAGCTCCTCAGAACAGACACTTTTCAGTCCGCGAAAAAAATATTAGAGGATCGAAGTAATGTGTTTGACATTATTTTTCTCGATCTGTCTCTTCCGGATCTGTCCGGAGAACCGCTGATCATCGGGGTTTTAGAATTGGCCACTGGTACGCCGGTGGTAGCCTTGACTGGTTTTTCCGATCTGGACTTTAGTATCAAGTCGCTGGGATTGGGTATTTCAGACTATTTGCTCAAGGATGAACTTACGCCTATCATCCTGTATAAGAGTATCATTTATGCAATCCAGCGTAGTAGGTACGTGGATCAGATCCAAAAATCTGAAAAGCGGTACAGTGATCTATTTCAACTCAGCCCGCTACCAATGTGGGTATTTGATATGGAGACATTTCACTTTTTAAGTATCAATCAAGCCGCTATAAAACATTATGGATTTAGCGAATCTGAATTTTTAAGTATGCGGATCCATGATATTCGACCGGAAGAGGACATTAAATTCATAGAGGAGGCTATTGCAAACAGCCGGAATGGAGTCCAGATAAGTCCAAAGAGTATTTTTCGTCACAAAAAGAAGAATGGCGAATTAATCTTTGTTGAAGCCACCACCAATCCCCTCAATTTCAATGGACGGGAGTCTAGATTGGTGCTGGTAAATGACATTACCGATCGCTTGAAATACGTGGATACAATTGAAAAACAAAACCAAACATTCCGGGAAATCGCCTGGATCCAATCCCATGTAATCAGGGCCCCATTGGCCAGACTCATCGGGCTTGTTGATCTATTGGAAACCGAAATTCCTGAATCAACAGAAGACAGTGCAAGTTTAATCGGCCACATCAACGATTCTGCTATAGAACTTGATGATATTGTGCGTGAAATCAGTAAAAAGTTAGAAAATATTGTAGCGATACAAAACAATGAACCCTGAAATTATTCTTGTCGATGATGACAAAGTGTTATTGATTATCCTTGAAAAAATGTTTCTCAAAGTCAACCCTGACGCTAAACTGACACTTTTTAGCTCGGGTAAGGACGCATTGAATTATCTCGCCAATACGCAGCCAAATGGCAAAAAGCGATTTTTGTTGGTAGATATTCATCTCAACGATTTAAGTGGTTGGGATTTCCTAAATGAACTGATGGAACGAAAAGACGAGGTATCCAAAGTATTCTTATTCACCTCCTCGGTCAGCTCCACCAATTTTGAAACAGCTAAAAAATACCCCCTTGTGATCGATTTTTTTGAAAAACCCATTTCTTTTGGTAAAATTCACAACATCTTCGAATTGATTCAAAGGGAATAGAAAATCCACTTTTTTATTTTTCAAATTGACTCGGTTGGATTTTGTCCCGTAATTGCACTAGACCCAAACCTATTAAAATGAAGACTAAAAATATCCTTATCACCGGCGGAGCGAGCGGAATCGGACTGGCTATCGTTCGTAAATTTGCCGCAGAAGGAAGCCACGTCTATTTCATCGACACCAATCACACGGCAGGTACCCAAGTCCAAATTGAGGAACATGAAAAAGGGAAGACAGTCAAATTTTTGGAAGGAAGTATTGCCTCTTTTTCGGAAGTCGAAAAATTGATTCAACTTATCCCGGGAAAAATCGATGTCCTGATCAATAATGCTGGAATATCCCATATTGGTAAAGCGGAAACCACCTCTGAAGAGGATTTTGACCGATTATTTCAAGTCAATGTCAAGGGAATATTTAACTGCATCAAAGCCGCACTTCCTAAACTGAAAGAAAATGGTGGGGGCTCGATTCTCAACATGTGCTCGGTAGCTGCGACTATCGGCATTCCCGATCGATTTGCCTACAGCATGACCAAGGGCGCAACACTTTCCATGACACTCAGCGTAGCACGAGACTATGTGGCAGACGGGATTCGTTGTAATTGCCTGTCTCCTGGCCGAGTTCATACTCCATTCGTGGATGGTTTTTTGGCAAAAAACTATCCAGGACAAGAAAAAGAAATGTTTGAAAAGTTGGCAGCAACCCAACCTATCGGAAGAATGGGTACTCCGGATGAAATAGCTGAATTAGCCTATTTCATCAGTTCGAATGCAGGTAGTTTTATCACAGGAACCAACTTCAATATTGACGGTGGCTTCATGGGGCTGAAGATGTGAGAAATATTTCAATCGAATTTCTCAAATTCAGCATTCGATATTCAGCATTTGATATTCGTTATTTCTCTATTTTGATTTAATAATTCGAAGTTACCTTAAGTTAAATGGTATTATTCAACTAGTAATTGGTTAGGGATGGCTTTGTGAAATTTGGGATTAATAAGGTAGATGCTTAGTAATCTTGATTTCAAACTTTCTTCACTTAGATGAGAAAAATTCTTTAACCCAAACCAACTTTAAAAGAAGACTTTCTTTCTCTTCTAAGCCTCGTAAATCGTACTTCATAAATCGTAAATTCAATAATCGCTCAATTTCCAAAGAACCCATAAACATGAAACTCATTCGATTTGGTGAAATAGGATATGAAAAACCGGGTATCCAAAATAAATCAGGACAAAACCTCGATTGCTCAACATTTGGGGAAGACTGGAACGAGGACTTTTTTATCAGAGATGGACTCGTTCGATTGGAGGAATGGCTTTTTTCAAATCAAAGTAAGCTCCAAGAAATACCTCCAAATGCCAGAATCGGATCTCCGATTGCCCGACCTTCAAAAATCATCTGCATTGGACTCAATTACCTTAAACATGCCGAAGAAGCTGGTATGGCTGTACCGGAAGTGCCAATCATATTCATGAAAGCTACTTCTTCGCTATGCGGACCATTTGATCCGATTTTTATTCCTAAAAACTCAGTACAAACCGACTGGGAAGTAGAACTAGCAGTCGTCATCGGTAAACGTGCAAAGTACGTCAGCCCTGAGGAGGCAAATGATTACATCGCAGGATACTGCCTTCACAATGATGTCAGCGAGCGGGATTTTCAGCTTCGACATGGAGGACAATGGGTCAAAGGCAAAAGTGCAGACCACTTTGCTCCGCTTGGGCCAGTTTTGGCCACAAAAGATGAAATCCCCAATCCTCATAATCTCAGGCTTTGGCTTAAATTGAATGGCAAAATACTTCAGGACAGCAATACATCTGATTTGATTTTTGACATTCCTACCATCGTCTCTCACCTAAGTCAATATATGACTTTGCTTCCTGGAGACGTCATATCTACAGGAACTCCAGCTGGGGTGGGAATGGGTCTGAAGCCCACACCAAGATTTTTGGAACATGGTGATATTGTTGAGTTGGGAATCGATGGACTGGGTGTGTCACGACAAGTTGCAATGAAAGACCCGGAGGCATGAGACTAGACAGTCATCAGCATTTTTGGGAATATGATCCAAAACGTCAGGATTGGATTTCTACAGAGATGAACCGAATTCGACGCAATTTCCGGCCAGCGGATCTATATCCCTTACTTCAGGATGCTAAAATTGATGGTTGCATCGCCGTGCAAGCCGAAGAAAGTCTTCGGGAGACCGATTTTCTACTCGATTTGGCTGACCAACACGAGTGGATCGTCGGAGTAGTCGGTTGGGCAGATTTGAAAAGTGACAGTTTGGATGAATTGCTTGATAACTATTCTGAAAAGCAAAAGTTGGTTGGCTTTCGCGAAGTGCTCCAATCCAAAGATCCAAGGTATATGCTTCAGGAGGATTTTATCCGCGGTATTCGTAAAATCGGTGAGCGAGGCTATCCTTATGACATTTTGATCTTCCCAAATCACTTGGAAGCTTCCTTGGACTTGGTAAAAAAATGCCCAGATCAGCGTTTTGTGATTGATCATTTGGCAAAACCATATATTAAGGATGGAGAATGGAAAGATTGGAAAAAAGCCATGACTCTTCTTGCTGAGCGAGAACAGGTTCACTGCAAGCTATCAGGAATGATTACCGAGGCAGAATGGAAAACATGGACTCCTGAGCAGCTTTTTCCATATCTGGAGATAGCCGTAGAATTATTCGGACCAAGTCGGCTCATGTATGGAAGTGACTGGCCAGTTTGTCTTTTGGCTGGGGAATATGAGCGATTTTGGCAATTGATTGAGGAGTTTACTGACACACTCTCTGCAACTGAAAAAACACGAATTATGGGCGAAACAGCGGCTGAGTTTTATAGGATTTGAAAAGAATTGGTTGATTCTGTGTCAGAGGGAAAAATAAGCTAGGGTCACCCTGAGCACCTGACCAACGAGAGTTGGGCAGTTCGAATGGTCTGAGTGATCCTTTCAAAACTGATCAATAGGGCTTCGACTACGCTCAGCCTGACAAATTGGTAACTGTAACTGACCATTGACCACTAACCACTAAAAATGAACCTAACCCTGAAAGACAAAGTAATACTGATCTCCGGCGGTGCCAAAGGAATCGGTGGCGCAATTTCCAGAGGATTGATTGAAGAGGGTGCCATTCCTGTGATCATTGATCCTTCAGAAAAAGAAGGTAAGGAAATCATTGATTTAGCTAAAGGAAATGGACTTCAGATCCCAATCCGCCTCTTTTCTCACGAAGATGCTCGAAAAGTGGTCGAACGAACAATCGAGACTTTTGGAAGAATTGATGGCTTGGTGAATAATGCCGGAGCGAATGACGGAGTCGGATTGGAACATGGCACCCCCGAAGCTTTTGCAAATTCAGTTTCCAAAAACCTATTCCACTACTATTATTTAGCGCATTTTGCTTTGCCTTATTTGAAAAAAAGCAAATGTGCAATCGTAAATATTTCCTCAAAAACAGCAGTGACGGGACAGGGAAGCACTTCGGGCTATATAGCTGCCAAAGGTGCACAACTTGCTTTGACTCGCGAATGGGCTGTCGAGCTTCTACCCTATCAGATCCGAGTCAATGCTATTCTTCCTGCAGAAGTTTTTACTCCGATGTACGAAAACTGGATCCAGTCTTTTCCCAATCCTGAAGAAAAGCTAGCAGAAATTAATGCTCGAATTCCACTTGGAAATCGAATGACGACTTCAGAGGAAATTGCTGCTATGGTTATTTTTTTACTTTCTGATAAAGCCTCTCACATCACCGGACAGCATCTCTATGTCGACGGTGGCTATACGCATCTCGACCGAGCCCTTTGACCTCTAACTCATGACCCAAAAACCAGCACTTGTACCCAAAAACCTTCTACTTCCTTTTATTCTAGTTACCTCACTTTTTGCACTATGGGGATTCGCAAATGACATCACCAACCCCATGGTGGCGGCATTCAAGCGGGTTTTGGAACTAAACAACACCCAAGCTTCCTGGGTCCAACTGGCGTTTTATGGCGGCTACTTCACCATGGCTTTGCCCGCAGCTTTTTTCATCAAAAAGTACTCTTACAAAACTGGAGTTCTCCTTGGCTTGGGTCTCTATGCGATTGGTGCATGTTTATTTTATCCTGCTGCTGCTTGGGAAAGCTATGGTTTTTTCCTCGCTTCCCTTTACATCCTGACTTTTGGATTGGCATTTCTTGAGACCACAGCAAATCCATACATTCTGTCCATGGGACCGGAAGCAACGGCAACGCAACGCCTCAATCTAGCTCAAGCCTTCAACCCGATGGGAGCTTTAGCTGGACTTTTTGTCGCAAAAACTTTCATCCTCAATGCACTGCAGTCCAACAATGTGGATGAAAACGGAAACATCATTTTCGACACATTGGATGAAGCCGCCAAAGCTGCAATCCGAACCAATGATCTGATGGTCATCCGTAATCCCTACGTGATGCTTGGCTTGGTGGTGATCGGTATTTTTTTGGTGATCCTGATGGTCAAAATGCCAGAGAGCAAAGATTCTACAGGGAAAGTCAACTTTGGCGCTACAATGAAGCGCTTACTTAAAAACCGAAATTTTGTCGAAGGTACTTTGGCTCAAATGTTCTATGTCGGGGCGCAAATCATGGTCTGGACTTACATTTACCAATACGCAGAATCAATCGGAATCAGCACCTACGATGCGGTCAATTATGCTTATGCCTCACTTGGAATTTTCCTTGTTGGTAGATGGATATGCACATTTTTGATGCGAATTGTAGCGCCTAGAAAGTTACTAGCAGGGTTCAGTGTTTTGGCAATGATATTTACCCTTGGGGCAATTTTCCTACCGGGAATGGCAGGTCTTTATAGCTTGGTTGCGATCAGCTTTGCGATGTCTTTGATGTTCCCAACCATCTATGGCGTTGCGCTAGAAGGTTTGGGTGAAGATTCGAAATTTGCAGCTGCTTATTTGGTGATGGCAATTGTCGGCGGAGCCATTATGCCTACCCTTCAAGGGATGATCTTGGATTGGGGCGGAAAGGGTTATACCGATGTAATTATATTGGGAGTTCCCGAGGTTAATTTCTCCTTTGTACTTCCGTTGTTTTGCTTTCTTATGGTGTTGTTGTTTGCTGTACGAGTTAGGAAGACCAATTTGGTTTAAGCACCAACTTCGCTATTGGACATTCAGCATTCGATGTTCATTATTTTAATTTCGAACACCGAATGTCAAATATTGAATTTCGAAGATTAAAACACCATGCAAACCTATCTCCTTATTTGCGACCTCAAAGACGAACCCGAAGCAATTCAAGCCTATGTCGATTGCCATAAGGCAGTATCACCGGAAATATTGGAAAGTATCCTAGTAGCTGGAGTACTTCAAATGAGCATCTACCGCTGGCGAAACCGACTCAGCATGATCCTGGTTGGCGATGAGAACTTTAGCTTTGAGCGAAAAGCAGAACTTGACAACGCTAATCCGAAAGTTCAGGAATGGGAAGCTTTTCTGGGCCAATATCAAACCAATCTTCCCGGTACTCCTGCCAATTGGAGGTGGGCTTTGGCGGAGAGGATTTTTGAGTTTAGGAGATGATTGGTTAATTGTAAAATTGGTCAGTTTGAAGGTACCAAGTTCAGTGTTCTATAGTTAATTTTTAAAGATGTGAATTATAGGCTACTCATTTGGATTAGGGATTTTGAAGTATCTTCCTTTTTCAGGAATTTCCAACCCTAATTTTTAAATTAAGTTTCAATTCTTTAGATCCGTTAAGGTATTCCTTCTTAAATATCTATTTTTGCGCTGCCAAAAACCTATAAACCTAGACTCGACCATGGCCCAAAGCAACACATAGAGCCTCCCCCCTCGATAACTATCGGGGAATGCATGGGAGACTCTCCCGATTCGCTGCGGCGGAAGGGACCGGCTAACTGACCATTGTAAAACAAATTATAAGAAGATGAAAAAAATAGCTGTTTTTACCTCAGGAGGAGATTCCCCTGGAATGAACGCTTGTATCCGCGCCGTAGTTAGAACTGGAATTTACAGAGGACTTGAAGTCTATGGAATCCAGCGGGGCTACGAAGGGATGATAGAAGGAGATATCAAGCGAATGCACTCGCATTCGGTCAGTAATATTATTCAGCGCGGTGGGACGATACTCAAGTCCGCTCGCTCAATGGAATTCAGAACACCGGAAGGCCGAAAAAAAGCCTTTGAAAATCTAAGCGCTTTAGGAATCGAAGGATTGGTTGCAATCGGCGGTGACGGGACATTTACAGGTGCAAAAGTATTTTTCGAAGAGTTTGGTATTCCTACTGTCGGCTGCCCAGGGACGATTGATAATGATATTTATGGGACCGACTTCACCATCGGCTTTGACACTGCGGTAAATACTGCACTGCAAGCCATTGACAAGATTCGAGATACAGCTGCTGCTCACGATCGCATTTTTTTTGTGGAAGTGATGGGACGAGATGCGGGATTTATAGCAGTGGAATGTGGAATCGGTGGCGGTGCCGAATTTGTCATGGTTCCAGAAACCCAGACCGACCTCAATAGCGTAGTTAAATCCCTCAAAAATCTTCGAAAGTCCAAATCCTCCAGCATCATCGTAGTTGCCGAGGGAGATGATCTAGGTAATGCCGATCAAATCATGGCGATAGTGAAGGATAAAATAAAAGATCCTTCCAAGGAATTCAAGGTAACAACATTAGGACATATTCAACGAGGCGGAAACCCTACAGCCCGGGATCGTGTTTTAGGAAGTAGATGTGGTATGGGAGCGATAGATGGGTTGATAGCAGGGAAAACCAACTGCATGGCGGGTGTCATGAACAATACGATTGTGTACACTTCTTTTGGAGACTGCATAGGAAAACCCAAACCGCTTCACCCAGATCATCTGGCATTAATCGACATTTTAAGTATCTAATATGGGTTTTATTCCTTTGTTTTTGACAGTAAGCGGAGCATGCTTGCTTTTCTTCTTAACTGTAAAAAACACAATGCAGCGAAAGCTCAATTTACAGCGTGAACTTCTCTCAAAATTGGGTTTGGCACATCCTGAGATCGGGTTGATTTTGGGTGAAATTTCAGATCCGGATACCGTTTTAGAAAGTTTGAAAAAGCTTGATGCTCAGCAAAAAGTGTCAAAAAAGAGTATTGAAACAATTCGGCAGCTTAAAATCAACAAATACCAATACAATGAGCTCATCAAAAAGGCTCCGTACAATTGGGTAGCTAAAATCGCGGGTTTTCAGGCTATTTGAGACTCGATCCAAGCGATGATTTCTCGCCCTTGATTCGGGTGAAACCAACGAATTTCCTCATCCCGACGAAACCAAGTCAATTGACGCTTGGCGTATCGTCGGGAATTTCTTTTTAAAAGCCGGATTGCTTCCTCCCGATCGTATTTCCCTTCCATAAAA
Source organism: uncultured Limnohabitans sp. (assembly GCA_964441195.1). Taxonomy (GTDB): domain Bacteria; phylum Bacteroidota; class Bacteroidia; order Cytophagales; family Cyclobacteriaceae; genus Algoriphagus. Next base: position 10,813 of record CAYTXN010000003.1, on the reverse strand, counting down.
CCAAAAATTTCAGAATATCCTACAGTCTGAAGTGCATTCAAATGCCTTTTCCCAAATAGCGCATCCGCCTCATCAAAAAGCCCTGCAGTAATCATTTGATCCATTCGCTGATCGATTCGTTGATACAGTTCTTGCCGTTCACGATCAAGACCTATTTTGATAATTTGAAATGGCCGGGTCACTCTATTTTTCACCCTAAAAGAACTGAATTTCATACCCGTTCCCCGATATACTTCCAGTGCGCGCATCAGCCTCTGAGGATTCTGTCGATCTACTTGATCGAAATATTCAGGATCAGCCATTGAAAGCTCGATCTGAAGCCATTCCAATCCTTTTTCTTCAAATTCTATGATAATTTGTTGTCTAACTTCAGGATCAACATCAGGGATTTCGTCTAGCCCATTTGTAATTGCATCCGCAAAAAGTCCCGAACCGCCGGTCATAATCGCAACGTTTACCTTTTTAAAAATCTCTCCTAAGATCCTCAGGGCATCCTTTTCAAACTTTCGCACATCATAATCTTCTTCAATCGAAAGGGAATTGATCAGATGATGCTTGACTTGATGAAGTTCTTCAGACGACGGTTTGGCAGTCCCAAGATTCATCTCCCGATAAAACTGCCGGCTATCACAGGAAACAATCTCCGTCTTAAATTTTTTGGCTAGATTTAGACAAAGGTCAGTTTTGCCTACCGCTGTTGGTCCGACTACAAGTAAAAGAAATTTTTTATCCGACAAAACGCTGAGTTTTTATTCAAGCAAAAGTCTTAAGGAATGGTATGAAAAGCAAAAAGGTATTAATTGTAGATGATAACGACTTGAATCGAAAGCTTTTTGAGAATCTGATCGGTCAAATTTTTTCATTTGAATCTGCCAAAAATGGACTTGAAGCTGTATCCATGGCAGAAAGCCAAAACTTTGACTTGATTCTTATGGATATCCAAATGCCACAAATGGACGGCATCACCGCCATGAAGAAAATCCGTCAAGGAAATAACCGGTGTCCCATAATAGCAGTGACGGCCTTTGCTGAAGAATCGGACAGAGCCAGTTTTCTGGAGCAAGGATTTGACGAGTTCATCACCAAACCTATCAGGCCTAAAGAATTCATCAAATTACTACAGAACTATCTTTCGGGAAATGAGATCGGAAAAACTTCTTTGGAGATAACTCAGGATATTTTAGACAAAAAAATAATCGACCAACTTCTCAAATACAATTCTAAACCTGTAATCAAAAAAATCTTTGATGATTTTTTAGTTGAATGTACCGAAACTGAAGAAATGATTGATGAAAATTATTCTAATACACCTCCTTTAGACTTAATTGAAAAAATTCATGCCATGAAAGGCAACTCTGGAACGCTGGGCGCAATGAAGATTTATATATCTGCAACCCATGCAGAAGAATACGGAAGGAAAGAAAATTACTCTCAATTCGCTGAAGAAGTGAAAAATCTAAAAAATGAAATCCAGCAATTCCGAGAATTTCTAAAACAAGAAACTATTTTTGACACATGAGCGAATCCAAAAAAATCCTTGTCGGTGAAGACAGTTCCATCATCATCAACTTGACCAAAAATGTCCTAGCCTTCGAAAACTATCAGATGAAAGCTGCGCGAAATGGTAAACAAGTGCTCGATCTACTGGAAAAAGAAGACTTCGACCTCATTCTGATGGATATCAGCATGCCGGTCATGGACGGCGTGGAGTGTACCAAGCAGATCCGAAGTCTTACAGATTCTGTCAAAAGTAAACTCCCCATCATTGCGATCAGTGGAAACATTCACAATTATACTCCTGAGGAGTTTCGCAAATTGGGATTTGATGATTTCATCCAAAAGCCATTGGATTACGACAAAGTACTGGCAACTGTTAAAAAATTCCTGAGCTGATGGTCATCAAGTACACAAAGCATTTTTTGGATAAATTAGAAAACCTCTTTGCCGCCTCAGAATATATTCTGAGGTACGAAAAAGGGAATTTCAAATCTGGTTATTGTGTACTCAAGGAAACCAAAATTGTCATCATCAATAAATACTTTCCTATCGAAGGGAAAATAAATGCGCTGATCGACATCATCAACGAACTTAATCTTGACTCCAAGGATTTTAAAGATAAATCCAATCAGGATTTTCTGAATGAACTCAGACAAACGACCCTAAAATTTTGAAAGTTACTTTTCTTGGAACTGGCACCTCTCAGGGTGTACCCGTCATCGGATGTGATTGCCAAGTATGCAAATCATTAGACTTCAGGGACAAAAGATTCCGTTCTTCCATTCATTTGGAGGCGAATGGAGTTTCTCTTGTAGTAGATACTGGTCCTGATTTCAGGATGCAAATGCTGCGGGCTGGTGTGAAAAAATTGGATGCTGTAATCTTTACTCACGAGCACAAGGATCACACGGCTGGTCTAGATGACATTCGCCCATACAATTTTTCCCAGCAAATGGACATGCCAATTTTTGGGAGAAAACAGGTTTTGGAGCAGATTCAGCAAGAATACTCCTACATTTTCAGCGCTAAAAAATATCCCGGAGTCCCTCAAGTTAATGCCATAGAAATCACCGAAAATCCATTTCGAGTCAATGGGCTTTCCATTATTCCCATTCCAGTTCTTCATTACAAATTGCCTGTTTTAGGTTTTCGTTTTGGCGACTTCAGTTATGTTACTGACGCTAATTTCATCCCCGAAGATTCGATGAAATTGTTAGAAGGCACGGAAATTCTAATTTTGGACGCGCTTCAAAAGGATTCGCATATTTCACATTTCACGCTCGATGAGGCCGTAGAGATAGCTCAGAAAATCGGTGCTAAAAAAACCTATTTCACACATATCTCGCATCGCATGGGACTTCATGAGCAGATCGACCGTGAATTACCCGAGGGAATCGCTTTGGGCTATGACGGCTTGGAGATAACTTTGGATTAATGCATCTCAATTACTATTTCCTGAAGTATTTAGCCCCCGCATTAAATGAGTCTTTTGCAGGGAATAAAATCATGGCCTGTTTTTCCCAAAGCAAGGATGAATTGATCATCGAAACTGAAGGCAAACAGGAAAATCGTCCTATTAGGGCCCACCTCCTTCCTCCACAGGTTTACTTGGGTTTTCCGGAGCAATTTCATCGAGCCAAGCGAAACAGTGTCAATCTATTTCCGGAATTGATCGGAGATTCTATTGAGAAATGTGGCGTTTTCAGCTTTGAGCGGGCTTTTTATTTTGATTTTGAATCTGGGAAAAAATTGGTTTTCAAGCTTCATGGCAACAGAAGTAATGTACTTTTGTACGAAAAAGAAAGTGAAATCCCTTCCCTCCTTTTCCGAAATGAAATCAAGGAAGATAAAGAGTTGGATTGGAAAAATTTAGATCGACATCTCGACTTGAGTCATGAGCGTTTTTTAGAACTTGATGGAAATGCCTCTCTATTTCTCCCGACTTTGGGCAATATTCCTCGTGCCTGGCTCAAAGAGCGCGGCTATCCGGAGGCAGAAATCGATCAGAAATGGGCCTTGATGCAAGAGCTTCTGGATATTTTGGACAGTCCTCTTTTTGCTTTAGTAGAAAAGGATGGAGTTCAGCTAAGTTTACTTCCAGAACCGGATGCACTAAAGACTTTTTCTGATCCGATCGCCGCTACCAATGAGTTGTTTTATTTGGCTTTGGTCAAAGGGAATTTTGACAAAGAAAAAAACTCCCTCCTCAAAAGCTATCAGGAGCAACTGAAAAAGACTGTTTCATACATTCAAAAGTCATCTTCTAAACTCGAGGAATTAAGAGCCGCTGCACCACCTAGCCAACTTGCAGATGTGATTATGGCCAATCTTCATGAGTTCCAAAATGGAATAACAGAGGCTGAATTGTTGGATTTTTACACTGGGAAAACGGTGAAAGTCAAACTAAAGCCAAATCAAAAGCCTCAACTCCTTGCGGAATCCCTCTATCGAAAATCCAAAAACCGACAAATTGAACTGGATCAAATCGAAAAAACAATCGCTTCTAAAATCAGCCTAAAAACAGAACTGGAGCAGAAAATCAGCGAAATCGAAGATATCACTGGCCACAAAGGCCTCAAAAACTACCAAAAAACCAACAAAGATGACAAGGCAATCACAAAAGAAGTGAGTGGATTACCTTTCAAGGTTTTTGAATATGAGGGCTTCACAATCTGGGTTGGAAAATCCGCCAAGGACAACGACGAAATGCTGAGAGGATTTATCCACAAGGATGATCTTTGGCTTCATGCAAGACAAGTCCCGGGGTCTCATGTGGTCATCCGGATGAAAGGAATGTCAGCTTTACCCAATTCAGTCTTAGAACGAGCCGCGGGATTGGCTGCTTTTTACTCCAAACTCAAAACCGAATCATTAGCGCCTGTGATCTATGCTGAAGCCAAATTTGTCAGAAAAGTAAAAGGATCAGCTCCTGGATCTGTCATGGTAGCCCGTGAGAAAGTGGTAATGGTATCACCGATTGGTCCAGATGAAGAAACGGCTGCAAAGAAATAAGGCTACCGATTCCTTGGAATTGGTGGACCTAGACTGATTTTTTTGAATCCTTTAAATAGGATCACAGTCCCCACAATCCCGGTTGCACCACCGACGTAAAGAAGCGTTTCACCCAATTCAGGTTTAGTTCCCAGTAATTGACCTCCGATGATGGTCACAGTGTAGCCAAGAGTAGCTACAAGAATTCCGGTTTGAAGCTGCTTTTGGGATCTATAAAGGTTGAGTTGAATATCATAAACTTCCTGATCTAGTTGAATCATAGCCCTTTTCAAGGAATCATAAGAAGCTTGATCTTTGGTTTGGGCCAGAAGACTTGAGGAAGTAAAAGCTAAAAAAAAGAAGAAAAAAATAACCGATTTGCTCATGTTATTGATTGATCCAAGATTTGAATTCATTCACTCGCTCTCGAGCCACTACGATTGCTTCGTCACTTTTGGCAGTCAGAGATAAGGCCAAACGACCATTGTGATAGGGCTTCATTTCGATTAAATTATCCAAATTGATAATGAAAGATCTGTTTATGCGATAGAATCTATTAGGGTCCAAAAGGTCAGACTCGAGTTCATTTAGGCTATGATCAACGATAAATTTATTTGAAGATCCAGATTCCACTAAAAAAGTAACTCCACCATCCGCATAGAAGAAGGCGATATCCTCAACCGAGGTAAAGGAAAGTCTACTTCCAGACTTGGTCAAAAAGCGCTTTTTGTAGGATCTTTGGGAGTAATGCTGAAGGAATTTGTCGACAAAATCTTTGGAAATCACCGTAGAAATTGGTGCTGGGATTATGGTTTCCACTTTTTCAAATGCCTGAATTAATCGTTCTTCCTGAATTGGTTTCAAGACATAATCAATGCAATTATGGTCAAACGACTGCAAGGCATATTCGTCGTAAGCGGTAATAAAAATGATTGGAGTTTTGATTTTTTTTCGCTGAAAAGCTTTAAAACTTAAGCCATCAGCTAGGTGAATATCACAAAGAATAAGGTCAAAGACATCTTGATTTTCCAGAGCTTTCTCTAATTCAACAATGCTTTGTGCGGAGTCAGCAATTACCCAATCAGGCCGGTGCTTTCGAATGATTGCACTAATTCGAGTTTGCGCTAATGGCTCGTCCTCGACTAGAAGTAAGTGTTTTGTCATCGATTAGTGGCAGTTCAACTAGAAAATGATCTGTTTCATCTTCGATTCGTATCTCAGTATTTAGAAACCTATATCTATCGGATATGTTTTGAAGTCCTATCCCTGAGGAGAATTCCACTACTTCTTTTGGCTGCTTTTTATTGAAAATTTTGAGAAAAGTTCCATCTGATGAAAGTAAAATTTCGAGTGGTTCTTTTCGAGTAAAGTAATTGTGTTTCACCACGTTTTCCACCAAAAGCTGAAGTACTGCTGGAGGAATTAATTTTTGAAAATTGGTATTCTTGAATTCAAGAGAAAATTTTAAAGATTCATCAAATCTGATAGTCAGGAGATCTAAATATTTCTTCAAAAAATCAAGCTCATCCTCTAGAGGAATCAATTCATTCCCCTTGTTTTTTAGAATGTAGCGATAGATTTCACTTAGCTTTTGAAGATACCGATCAGCGGCATTGGCATCTTGATGAATCAATACAGATAGCGTGCTGAGGTTATTAAAGAAAAAATGTGGGTTCAATTGAGAATTTATTGATTCTAATTTTGCCTCCGTGGTTAAAGTTTTCAGCTTTTCTGCTTCCACAGCCTTTTCTTTCAGTTTTGCATTGAAAAAATAAATGGCATTGACACAATTCAAAAAAAGATTGATTCTGGAAACAAATGCTGAGGTAAGTAGGAAATTTTGAAGAGAAAAACTGAAAGGTCCTCCTAAAACTAACCCCGTAACCTGTGACGAAATGAATGCCAATAACATTACTGAAATAACACTGACTCCAAATTGAAGAACTAAGGGATGAAAACCTGAAGTTTTATTTGAAATAAACTTTTCGATTTGTCGATTTATGATCCAAACCAAAAATGTCAAAATAAAAATTAGAGAGAATAGCGGAAGTGGATCAACTGAAACTGCGAAAAGTCTGTCACCATCCAATAAATAGATATTCAGGAAAGAGTATACTCCGAGTGTTCCTGCAAACCAATATCTGTATCGATGACCAAACATATCTCCCTCCTCTTTCTTCAGGTTTAATCTTCTTTTTTAATTTCAAAGGAAAAAGGAGGAACAGACAAACCCGTTCCTCCTCTTTATGAATCTGATTTATTTAAAGGGTTGGTAAAAGAACACCGTCAATGACGTGTACTACACCATTTTCGATCGCAACATCAGCAGCAACTACATTGTAGACATTTCCTGCTTTGTCTGTCACAGTTACATTAGCGCCAGTTCTTGTCACGGTCAACATTTCGCCTGACAGCGTTGGAACTTCCTGTGATCCTTCAGCCAAATCAAATGAGAAGGCAGTCGCAGGTACTACATGGAATGCAAGCACATTAGTAACTGCTTCGGCACCAAGGGTATTGATTAACTCAGTTAAAGAATTGAGATTCAAAGCTTCAAGCAAATCTGCAAAAGCCTGATTAGTTGGAGCAAATACAGTCATAGCTTCCTGACCTAGCAATGTTCCGCCCAATCCTGCAGCTGTTACTGCATCCAAGAGTATTGTCAAATTCGCAGCTTGTGCAGCTTCAACCACATTTGGAAGAGTAAGCTCTGGCAAAAGCACACCATCAATTACGTGTACTACACCATTTTCAATTGCTACGTCAGCGGCGACCACATTAGCAGTATTCCCCAAAGCATCTGTAACAGTCACGCCAGAAGCACCAGCTGTAACAGTCAATTCCTGTCCTGAAAGTGTGGTGAATGTATTGGTAGGAGCAAGATCAGTTGAAAATGCAACCGCAGGAACCACATGGAATCCAAGGACAGTCTGAAGGTTTTCGATTCCACCAATTCTGGCAACCAATTGGTTTAAGTTAGCTGCATCATAGGCTTCAAGAGCAGCTGCAAATGCAGCGTCGGTAGGAGCAAAAACAGTAATTGCTTCAGCATTCAAAAGTGCATTTCCTAAACCTGCAGCAGTTACTGCATCCAATAAAACTGTCAAATCAGCAGCCTGCGCCGCCTCTACAATGTTAGGCAACATCAAATCAGGCAACATTACACCGTTGATGACATGCACAACACCATTTGCGATTTCAACATCAGCAGCAACTACTTGCGCTACACGACCCAATTGATCACGTACAGAAACTGTCGCACCTGATTTCTCAACGACGATTTCCTGACCGGATAATGTAGTGAAAGTATTTGTGGCTGCAAGATCGCCTGATAAGGCAACTGCAGGCACAACGTGAAATCCTAAAACTTTTTCCAAGTTTGCTGCTCCGCCTATTTTCACAACCAACTCATTAAGATCTGCTGCTCCAAAAATTTCCAAAGCTGCCGCAAAAGCCTCATTGGTTGGTGCAAAGACAGTGATCGCTTCTGCTGAAAGCAAAGCCTCCGGAAGTCCATCTACCGCTGTTACAGCCGTTAATAGGGTAGTTAAACCAGCTTCAGTAGCCGCCTCAACCAAAGTTGGTTTAGGCAAATCAATAGAGGGCAATAAGACTCGATTAATCACGTGTACAACTCCATTTTCGATCTGAACATCTGCTTGAACCACATTCGCTACATTTCCTGCCGCATCTGTCACGGTCACAGAACCTGGAGTAGAGTTAACTGTTAACTGCTGACCCGCTAGCGTAGTGAAAATATTCACTTCATTAAGATTTCTGGAAAAAGCTACTGCTGGCACTACATGAAATCCTAAAACAGTTTGGAGGTTTTCAGCCCCACCCAACTTAACTACTAAATCATTTAGATCTGTGGCTCCAAATTCTTGAAGTGCATTTGCAAATGCATCATTAGTGGGCGCGAAAACCGTGATTGCAGCTTGGTCCTGAAGCGTGGCTTCTAATCCTGGAATGGCACGAACTCCGGCTACCAATGTTGTCAATCCAGCCTCTTCAGCAGCTTGAATGAGTGTGGGATATGGGATTGGTCCCTGATAATCCTCACTGCAAGATAGGATCGAAAAAAACATAGATCCCATGAGCAAGTATTTGAATAGTTTTGTCATAGTTTGATTTGGTTTATTTAGGTCTTAAACCAAACCAAACTGGGGTGGTCATTCGTTTGCCTCCAAACTGTATAAAAAAAAGGATGAACCGTATGATTCATCCTTTGAATTGAAGCAGATATCAGGATTGGTAAAGCCTGAATAATTCAAATTAATTACTCCACTAGGTGGATTTTTAGCATGTTGGTTTTGCCTTTTTCCTTCAAAGGCATACTCGCAGTATTGATAATGATATCACCTACTTTCACATGTCCATCTTTTTGAAGTGTATTTTCGATATCTGTGAAAGTTGCATCTGTAGAAACTTGACTTTCATAGTAATATGCTCTTATTCCCCATACTAATGAAAGCTGCGTTAAAAGCTTTTTATTTCTAGTGAATACGAAAATATTAGCTGAAGGACGGTGAGACGCAAGTCGAAGTCCAGTAAATCCCGAAGAAGTAATCCCTACAATTGCCTTGGCTTTAACATTTCTAGAAAGTCTTGAGGCCATCAGGATCAGGTTATTGCTATGGAAAGTTTCGTCATCCTCAGGGATTTTGTAGAGGTTGTGATAGATTTCAGCATTATCTTCCAAATAAGTGATGATACTGGTCATCGCTTTGACTGCATTAACCGGATACTTTCCTGAGGCCGTTTCAGCTGAAAGCATCACTGCATCCGCGCCATCCAAAACAGCATTGGCAACATCGTTTGTTTCGGCTCTAGTGGGTCGGGGATTTTGGATCATACTTTCCATCATCTGCGTAGCAATGATCACAGGCTTACAGGCAAGCTTGCATTTTTCAACCATTTTTTTCTGCCACAGAGGGACGATTTCCATTGGTACCTCCACACCCAAATCACCTCTTGCAACCATGATTGCGTCAGTCGCTTCGATAATTGAATCGATGTTTTCCAGAGCTTCGGGTTTTTCGATTTTTGCTACGATTTTGCAATCCTTTCCAGCAGCCTTTATTCGTTCTCTAAGGTCCGTAATATCTTCCGCAGATCTCACAAAAGATAAAGCGATCCAATCAACATCTTGAGATAAACCGAAGGCTAAATCTTCAATATCTTTCTCTGTCAAGGATGGGGCAGAAACTTTTGTATTTGGCAGATTTATGCCTTTTCTGGATTTGAGGATACCGCCATGAATTACTGTGGCATTTACATTTTTACCATCAGTGCTATTCACTATTATTTCAAGATTACCATCGTCGATGAGGATTCTATCTCCAGGGATAACATCTTGAGGAAGATTTTGGTAAACTGTACTTACAAGTGAGGCATTTCCAATAACTGGGTCATTTGTGATCGTGATTTTTTCCCCCGGGAAAATTTCCACGCCATTATTTTCTACCTCCCCAACACGAATTTTTGGTCCCTGAAGATCTTGAAGGATACCAAGATGACAATCCAGTTCTTTATTGACTCTTCGGATAATTTCAATTACTTCTTGATGAATATCATGTGTCCCGTGAGAGAAATTTAATCGAAAAACATTTGCACCTGCCGCTGCCAGGCTTTTGATCATTTCATAATTATTGGAAGCAGGGCCTATGGTCGCCAGTATTTTTGTTTTCTTAAATGGTAAGTGGCTCATTGGGTCTTAATAAGTTAATAGGTTTTCTTTTGATTTTAATTTTGAAACATCCAATCTCACCACACTTTGAATAAATGGGTTTTTGGAAAGGTGTTCCACAAATGTAGTGATACTAATCTGATGTGTCTGGTCTTGTACCAATAGGAAATAATCCAAGTTTCTCAATTCAGGAACCAAATATGCCAATTGTTGAGAAGTATTGAGTGCTTTATTTTTTAAAAGTTGGATAAATCCATGGGGTAAAGAAAGTAAATATTGTGATATTTCTAGCCTGGGAGAGGACAAAAATTCAATTTGAATATCGTCCGATTTTACTAAGTTTAGATCAAGTTCACGATTGATCAACCATGCCATTTTATAGTCTTTAACAGGCGAAACAAGACCCAAAAGCTCAAAATCAAAAGTGGGTTCAATAAATAATTTGGTCTTCTTCATGGAGGAAGAGTGGTGATCGATTCAAAGGTAGAAATTAAATTTTACCCATACGAACACCGAATTTGTCTAAAAATTAACTTCTATCTTTTCTTTGTCAATTAGGTTTTAAATATATTTCTTTGCGGAGTGTTAATAACTAAACTGATCACAAAATGTCTGAAATTGCACAAAAAGTAAAAG
>CAYTXN010000002.1:36348-37442 GCA_964441195.1 uncultured Limnohabitans sp. | reverse complement strand
TAATTATGGCTGAAAAATTATTTTCTCCGGAGGAAAAAGCTCAGATCACAGCTGCGATTCAGTCTGCTGAGACTCGAACCTCCGGAGAAATTCAAGTACACATCGAAAATCACTGCAAAGGCAATGTGCTAGATCGGGCAGCTGAAGTATTTGAAACGCTGAAAATGTATCAGACCAAAGATCGAAATGGCGTCCTGTTCTATTTGGCGATTTTGGATCACAAGTTTGCGATCCTTGGAGATGCGGGGATCAATTCAGTAGTTCCTAAAGACTTTTGGGAAAGCACCAAAGACCTAATGGCCGCTAATTTCCGTGAGGGAAAATTTACCATAGGCCTTATCGCAGGAATACATCAAGCCGGAGATCAGCTGGGAGCTCATTTCCCATTTGACAAAACCGGTGATCAAAACGAACTTTCTGATGAAATATCATTTGGCTAAACAGCCACTCTTCCTGTTGTTTTTTGTCTTTTTAATAGGACACTTAAATGCACAGGATTTTCCTCCTATTCCTAATCCTCCACGTTTAGTGACAGATTTTACCGGAACACTTTCGGCAGATGAAGTAACGAGCTTGGAGCAAAAGCTGGTCGCTTATAACGACAGCACTTCCACTCAGATAGCAATCGTAATGATGCGTTCTACTGGTGAATATGAGATTGCGGATTATTCTCAGCGCCTTGGCGAAAACTGGGGTATAGGAAGCTCTAAGGATAATGGAATCTTAATCTTGGCAGCAATGGATGACAGAAAAGTCTTCATCGCAACTGGTCGAGGTATGGAAGGTGCTGTGCCCGACGCCCTTGCCAAACGGATTGTCACGAATTTGATTACTCCTAATTTTAAAATGGAGTCTTATTACCAAGGTTTGGATCAGGCTACAGATATGATTTTCAAACTGGCTTCCGGCGAATATAAAGCCGAAGATGTCGAGTCTGAAGGTAAGCCTGGAGGGGCTACTTTTTTGTTGTTAATCCTAATTTTCTTATTTGTCATTCTTCCATTGATAAAAAACCGAAAAGATAACGACAATCATATGGGAGGCCGAGGTGGTGGAGTTGATCTCTGGACTACTATTATGCTTGCAAACTTGCT
>CAYTXN010000002.1:9426-36248 GCA_964441195.1 uncultured Limnohabitans sp. | reverse complement strand
ATAAAAAAAGCGCTCATTTGAGCGCTTTTTTAGCTTTATACAATGTAAATGAGCTGAATTAAAGTACTCGCTCCAATTGAGAAAAGTAGAAGCTTCCTTCGATCGCTGCATTTTCATCGGAGTCAGATCCGTGGACTGCGTTTGCCTCAATTGACTTTGCAAAAATCTTTCTGATTGTACCTTCAGCTGCATTTGCAGGATTGGTAGCTCCGATCAAAGCACGGAAATCTTCCACTGCGTTGTCTTTCTCCAAAATAGCTGCAATGATCGGTCCTGAGGACATATACTTACATAGATCAGCGTAGAATGGTCTTTCCTTATGTACTTCGTAGAATTTTCCAGCCAACTCAGGAGTCAGTTGTGTTGCTTTCATGGCCACAATTTTGAAGCCTGCCTCTTCGATCATTTTCAGGATAGCACCTGAATTTCCGGCTTCAAATGCATCCGGCTTGATCATGGTGAATGTTCTGTTACTTGCCATGGGGTCTTTTTGTCTTGGTTTAATTTGGGTGCAAAATTAGGGGTTTTCCCTGCATTTTGTTGCTTACTTTCGGAAATTCTAAGCTATTCCTTTAATTTTCAGCTAAATGAGTTCTTTGGGATTTCTGGAAAATTTGCAGACCTTTGCAGCCTACTAAGGCCAAAAGTGCTGCTGAATGATATTAATGGAAGCTTTAGACTCGTTTAAGAAAGAACTATCCGCACCTAAGAAAATATTCATCACAACCCACGTCAAACCTGATGCAGATGCTTTGGGTTCGTCTTTGGGCTTGGCGAATTACCTGATCAAAAAAGGACACTCCGTTACCGTTGTGACTCCTACCGACTATCCTTCTTTTCTCACCTGGATGAAAGGCAATGAATCTGTCCTAGATTTTAGCAATCCTCAAGATAAAGATTTGGCGACAAGTCGACTGGAAGAGGCTGACATGATTTTCTGCTTGGACTTTTCAGTGCTTGGAAGGGTAAATGAACTGGGCGAAATGATCCGAAAGTCCAAAGCCTATATTGTCAATATTGATCATCATCAGGATCCTGAGGATTTTGCCAATTTTAGGTATTGGAGCACCAAAGCAGCTGCAACTTGCGAATTGATCTATGAATTAATTGTGGAGCTGGGGGACAAAGATGAGATTGATAAAGATATCGCAGATTGTCTTTATGCTGGAATTATGACAGATACAGGTGGATTTCGACATCCCAATACGACTAAAAACGTTCACTTGGTAGTTGCAGAATTGATCGACAAAGGCGCCGATTGCTCGCAGATCTCCAACTGGATTTATGATTCCAATTCTGTCAACCGACTTAAGTTTATAGGATTTGCGATCACGCGTAGACTAGTGGTGCGAGAAGGCCTCCATACTGCCTATTTTGTCATTAGCAAAAAAGATCTTAAAAAATATCAAAGCCAAACCGGGGATACCGAAGGATTGGTCAATTATGCTTTATCTTTGGACGGAATTAAAATTGCGGCCTTATTTTCAGAGCGGGAAGATGGAATAAAAATTTCCTTTCGATCCAGCAGCGATGTAGCGGTTAATAAATTTGCTGCGTCCTACTTCAATGGAGGGGGACATAAAAATGCTGCCGGAGGAAAATCTGATTTAAGCCTGAAAGAAACTGTTGACCTATTTGAATCCTTAATAGAAAAGTGTCAAGACGAATTGTTTCCTGCTGAAACAATAACTGCCGACTAAGGCGAGCAAAGAAAAATTACTCAGAAAAATCACCAATCCTTTATGCAAAACACAAAAAGCCTAGCGGCAATCCTCGTCCTGATGTTTGGAGCGAGTACGATTTCCTCCTGTCAGAAGAAAAAAGTAACTGAAAAGGACGGCATCGAGTATTCATATATCAATGAAGGCTCTGATAAAGCTCCTAACGGAGAATACCTTCTTTATAATCTTGAAATCACTACGGCTTCGGACTCGGTGATATATAGTACGATCGATCAGCCTTTTCCGGGTTATTTGATGGCTAATGATACCCTTACACCTCAAAATGGAATGGATGAAATTTTCCTGACCTTGAGAAAAGGTGATTCTATCAATTTTCAATCAACAGCCAAAATCATTTTCAACGGGAATCAACCTGCTCCTTTGAAGGAGGACGATGTGGTGAAAGTGAGATTGGGTGCATTTGACATCAAATCTGACTCTGCCATGCAGGTCTATTATCAAGAAGTGATGATGGCAGAGCAGGCCAAAAGTGCAGAGAGAGCTAAAACCCTCGTGGTTGAAGAAGGAAAGGCCATCGAGGCATACGCAGCTGAGAAGGGTTTGACAGTTCAAAAAACTGAAAATGGTCTTTATTATGTTATTGAGCGGGAAGGTACCGGAGATGCGACTACGCCAGGCACTACCATGTATGTTAATTATGCAGGCTACTTAGTGGACGGGACTTTATTTGATACTTCTTGGCCAGAAATTGCTAAGACCAATAAAATCTTTCAAGAGGGAAGGCCTTATGAGCCACTTCCTGTCAATGTAGGTATGGGCCAAGTTATCCCAGGTTGGGATGAAGGTCTTTTGCTGTTAAAGAAGGGCTCCAAAGCAAAGTTCCTAATTCCTTCGCCCTTGGCTTATGGGGAAGCTGGAGCTGGTGCTTTAATTCCAGCCAACTCCATTTTGATCTTTGACGTAGAGGTAACGGACGTACAGAAATAGCTTTTCTAAGTAAAAGGAGAGATCAAACTAAACCAAAACATATGAACTACCGATTAATCGCATTTGCAACCTTACTCCTAGGAACAGCTTCTTTAGTTTCCTGTATTGATCCAGATCAAACAGAAGAGGTTATACTTGTAGAAAACAAAGAAGCGATTGAAAAATATATCCTGGAGAATTCTCTTTCAGGTGTAAAAGAATACAAAGAGGTAGATGAAGGGTTTTATATGTTTTGGGAGGTTTCTGTTGATCCTTTGCTTAATAGCATTAAACCCTTGGATACAGTAACTGTGAATTACACAGGAAGATTTTTAAATAACACCATTTTTGACTCATCAATCGAACAGGTCGCAAAGGATAATGGAGTTTACAATTCTCAACGGACCTATGCTCCACTAAAATTCCCCTTAGGAACTAGCCAAGGAGCAATCATAGGTTTTGAATTCGCGACTTCTCTTATGAGGAAAGGCGAAAAAGCCACGGTGATCTTCCCTTCAAGATTAGGATACGGAAGTCAGGGAAGTGGAAATATTCCACCAAAAGCACCTCTAATTTTCGAATTGGAGTTGTTAGATATCAAAAAAGGACCAAATCATGATTAAGAGATTTATCCCAGTTTTATTCATACTAGGTATTATTTCCATAATCGCCTGCGAACCAAACAATCCATTCGATCGAGGGCCGGTGTATGATATTGATGCAAATCTTAAGATTGATAGTGTCAAGATTGCGGCATTTTTGGACACAGCTAAGATTGATAGTTTGTATCGTATTTATGACCCAAGTGGAGTAGTTATAATTGTACAAGAAGAAGGTGAAGGTTCAAGACCTACTTTCAATACAGTGGTCTACGTGAATTATACAGGCTATTTATTAGAAGGAGGAACTGTGTTTGATACTTCAATTGAAAATGTTGCTATAGCAAATGACATATTTTCCGAATCCGCAAATTATTCACCATTGAGCTTTATCATGGGAGTAAATCAAGTAATTGGCGGTTGGGAGCTTGGAATTTCCAGATTGAGGCCGGGGTCAAAGGCAGTTCTTGTAATCCCCTCCCCCTATGGATATAGAAATGTCGGTTCTGGTGATAGAGTTCCAAAAGATGCTCCTTTGGTTTTCGAAATAGACTTCTTGGGAATTGATTAAAGAAAAAAGGGGCTCAGCCCCTTTTTTTATGGATTCTTGGAAAAAATGCGGGAACCTCCTTTTGGTAGGCACGGTAGCTTTCTCCAAAAAAAGAGACCAGATTTTTTTCCTCAAAGTAAATCCCAATCGGTAAATAGATGATAAGACATCCCAAGTGAATTAAAGCTCCCATGGTACCGGAAACCAAAAAATATCCAAGAAATATAGCCATCAACCCAAAATACAAGGGATGCCTGGTCTGGGAATAAATGCCCGAAATGATCAATTCGGATTTGTCTCGCTCTAGTTTATCGGGACTAAATCCCAAAAACGATTTCAGCGATATTAACTTAATAGATCGCAAGAACACAATCACTCCTCCCGTAGCTACCATATATCCTGCATATTGGCTAAATGAACTAGGGACAAACACTGCTACCACCGGTAAAAGAATTGCTTGAATCAGGATACCAACGAAAAGGAAACTTGCCAAAATCGAATAGTATAATCTATACCATTTATAGTTGCTTGGCCATTTTGACTCCAAAATTCTTTTTAACTTGGAAGCAGCAAGTCCCGTGTGGAGGAAGTAAAACAGTGCCCAACTCAGGACCATCAGGAGATTTGACATTTGCGAAATTTAAACCCGGTATACCAGAATTTTTATGAACATCGGAATAATCCGTGAAGGAAAAAACCCACCAGACAGACGAGTGCCTTTTTGCCCGGATCAATTAAGAAGTTTGAGTGAAAAATTTGGAGAGAAGTTGACCTTTGTTGTCCAATCTAGCTCGCACCGCTGCTTTGCTGATGAAGAATACCGAGATGCGGGAATTCAGGTAGCAGAGGATATTTCCGAATCTGATGTTTTTTTTGGAGTGAAGGAAGTACCTGTTGGGAATTTGATCCCTGACAAAACTTACTTTTTTTTCTCCCATACCATCAAAAAACAACGCTGTAATAAGCAGCTGCTTCGGGCCATTTTAGAAAAGAATATCCGTCTAATCGACTACGAAGTACTCAAAGATGATGAAGGAAATCGTGTTGTAGCCTTTGGTAGATGGGCGGGAATCGTGGGTGCATATAATGCTTTCTGGACTTATGGGAAGAAAACGGCACTGTATGATATCAAGCGAGCTTCGGAGTGTAAGGATTTGGAGGAATTAAAGCGTGAATTGATGCATGTTCAGCTTCCTCCGATCAAAATCGTTGTCACAGGTTCAGGAAGGGTGGGAACTGGAGTCAAAGAAATCCTGGAGGCATTGAATATCCCTGAAGTGGAGACACATGAATTTTTGCACATGTATTTTGAAGAACCTGTGTTTACGGTTTTGAGCACTTCGGATTATAATCGGAGAAAAGTTGACGGTGGCTATGATCGGGAGGAATTTTATACCTCACCGGAAAAGTATGAAAGTCACTTTTTGAAGTTTGCCGAAGCAGGAGAAATGTTGATTGCCGCGGCATATTGGGACCCTGAAGCACCAAGATTATTCAAAATTGAGGATATTAATTCTCCGGATTTTTCCCTATCGGTGATAGCGGATGTGACCTGTGATATTGGCGGATCAATTCCAACTACGCTCAGAGCGTCTAATATTTTAGACCCGGTATTTGATGTGGAGCGAGCAGGGGGAACAGAAATTCCAGCTTTTGGTAGCCAAACTAGTATCTCAGTCATGGCAATCGATAATCTGCCTTGTGAACTCCCAAGAGAATCCTCTCGAGCCTTTGGTCAGATGCTCGAAAAATGGGTGATTCCGGCACTTTTGGAAGGAGATGCGTCAATCTTAGAGCGAGCCACCGTGGCGCGTGACGGGGATTTGACTCTGGAGTTTATGTATTTGAAAGATTTCGTCGATTCTGAAGATTAATAAAATTAGATACACGTTAATGCCTCTAAACGAATTATTTCCTATAAATCAGCTGGAAGACCGAAGAGGGCCTCAATTTTAGATTTTGAGCCAATTTCAATTCTAGGTCTCCTCTATGGCAAAGACTCGGGTATGCCCATAAAATAAATATGAAAAATCTAAACCGATTTTTAGAATCAACACTTTTGCGTCCGACCATGACTGACCGAGATGTCGATCTATTGATCAAAGATGCAATTGAAGAACAGTTCATCGGAGTTTGCGTGCCACCCTTTTGGGTGAAAAAGACCAAGCGGGATTTAAAGGTGGAAGATATTCAAGTAGTCACAGTAATTGGCTTTCCCTTTGGTTTTGAAGATACAGCCACTAAGATCACTGAGGCGAAGGAAGCCATCCTGAATGGAGCTGATGAATTGGATTTGGTTTGGTCTCAGACAGCGTTTCATTCTGGGATGAACTGGCCCAAAATTGAGATTGCCCAGCTTGCCAAAATTTGCCATTCCGAGGAGCGGATTCTCAAAGTGATTATTGAAACTGCCTATTTGAGTCCTGAGCAGATTCGTGAGGCTTGCCTGATCTGTCAGGATGCTGGAGCTGATTTTGTAAAGACTTCCACAGGATATGCACCAGCTGGCGCCAAAGTGGAGGATATCAAGCTTATGAGAGAGACACTTTCTTCCACCATAGGAATCAAAGCGAGTGGTGGAATTAAGACCTTGGATTTTGCACTTGAACTGATCAAAGCTGGAGCCGACCGGATTGGGACTAGTTCGGCAAAAGCAATTATGGACGCTTACCGATTGAGCCAAAATCCTTAATCTCTGCTGAAATAGATCAGCAAAAACGGGATGATGAAGAATGTCAGGAGAATATAGGCGAACCCAAAAAACCTATTTTTCACTGATGTTCTGCCCATGAAGTCTGCAAGTTTGATGGGGATTTGTCGGATCTCAGGAAAGGGCAAAAAGATCAACGCACCAATTGAATTGAAGAGGACATGGACAATTGCTAATGCAATCGCCGCTTCTGTTTTGTACATCGAGGCGATGACTGCGGTAATGGTAGTTCCGATGTTCGCTCCGATTATGAATGGAAAGGATTTTGCCAAACTTACCCGTCGGTTTGCGACAAGAGGTACGAGAAGACTAGTGGTCACGGTACTGGACTGAACAGCTGCGGTGAAGAAAATTCCATAGACAAAAGCAATTCCCGTATTTCTAAAAATAATCTTGCTGATATCCTTAAAGGCGTCTAAAACGAATGTTCTATAGACAGAGGTGGTCATGACCTTGATAGAAAAGAATACAAGGAAAATAGCCAGAATTGTGGATAGAAACGGGATATTGATTTTTTCTACAATCCATTCTGTGGTGCTACGCGTGAAGATTCGGTTGTATTCAAATGTCCCTGAAACATCTCCATCCGTCACAAAGAGTTTTGCCAATTTCTCGGCAGTCTTTGACAGAAAGTTGAAATATAATTCCAATGGAAAAAGAATGATCACGTTCAAGATATTGAACATATCATGAGAAATCCCCGACGAAAGCGCTCTCCTGAATTCTTTTTTTCTGGTTATGAAAGTGAAAGAAACCAAGGTAGAAGTAAGGGTCGTTCCGATATTTGCGCCCAGCACCATAGGTACAGCTTGCTGCAAAGTCATGTTGCCCGAAGCGACTATCGCCACAATACTGGCTGTAACTGTAGAGCTACTTTGGACTAGAGCCGTGACCAACAATCCGACAAAAAGACTGATGAATGGATTTCTGGTTGCTTGGATGATGTCTCTTGCCACGTCATTATTGAGCCTGCCCATTGCGACGGTGAGCAGATCAATGGCAAAAATGAACAGCAAGAGCGACAACAGAACGATCAGATAGTTTCTGACTTTGTCACCTGTCGTTTTTTCTCTTCCTAGTTCTTCCATTCAGTTATTAAGGTAATCGTAAACCAATGTTCGGAATTTGGTTTTCGATCGTTTTCGATATTTTGAGTTCCCACTTTGGCAACCAACCTTCAATTCAGCGTCAAAGTTGAATTTTTTTCATGAATTGTAAGCTGTGGATACTCCCGTTGAAAAGGAATTTTGCTTAGTTAACAATTAATTAACATTGGATGCGAATATCTTATTTAATTTTGCCCCGATTCCCACCAGCCTAAATATGGCCAAGAAAAATCCAATTGACCAAAACATCAATCAGGAAAAACTTTCCAAAAAGACTTATTCACTCTTTGATTTTACCAAAAGTGAGCGTCCTTTTCTGATTACTGTCTGTATTCTCATTTCCATTGCCGGGCTGATTACACCTTACACATATGCTGCTATGTGGTTTGGATTTGCTTTGGCAGCATATTCTGCCATTGCCAATGACAGTATCCAGACGATCGGAACTTTCATCGCCTCCAATAGCAAAAGACCTTGGTATCTGCTTTGGCTTTTTATGGGCTTGATTTGGGTGGGTACTGTAGGTTACAGTTGGTTTGTTTATGGAGGAGACGTGACTCATCAGCGGTTGAGCGTGCCGGGTCTTGAAAAAGCGCCGGAAAGCTTTGTTTTCCTTCAACTTGCAGCTCCGATTGTTCTATTGGTCATGACGAGGCTGAGAATGCCCGTGTCTACCACTTTTTTATTGCTTAACGTTTTCACCTACAAAGCAGGAACTATTGTAGATGTAATGTTCAAAAGCTTCGTCGGTTACCTTCTTGCTTTTGGTTTGGCGATGATTGTCTGGTTTGTGCTGGAGCGATTTGTCAAGAATTACCTTAAAGGTCAAGCGGCATCTTATTGGATATACCTTCAGTGGATCACTTCGGGTATTCTTTGGTCTGTTTGGATTATGCAGGATGCAGCAAATATTGCGGTGTTTTTGCCCAGGCAGCTCAATGCGATTGAATTCGCGGTTTATGCCGGTTTTGTCTTCATAGGACTTGGATTCCTATTCTATATGAAAGGGGACAAAATCCAGGAGATTGTCAATGAAAAGTCGAATGTGACTGACGTCAGGGCTGCGACAATTGTGGATTTGGTCTACGCTGTCATATTGTTCTACTTCAAAATGTACAATAATGTCCCAATGAGTACAACATGGGTATTTATTGGATTGTTGGCAGGAAGAGAATTAGCGATAGCCTTGGGTAAGCATGGCAAAGCCAAAAAGCGAAATGCTTGGCTTGTCAGAGCTTTCCGACTTGGGAGAAAAGATGTATTCAAAGCAATGATTGGTTTGCTAGTGTCTCTTGTTTTAGCAATCATCATCAACAAAGGCGTGCGGGATGAAATCCTAGCTTTCTTCCAATAAACTGAAAACCTTGGAGCTCTACACTCACGAGTATTTCATGAATGAGGCTTTGAAACAAGCCAAAATTGCCTTTGAAGAAGGGGAAATCCCCGTGGGTGCTGTAGTTGTCTCCAAAAACAGAATTATCGGTAGGGCCTATAACCAAACCGAGCGGCTCAATGATGTCACAGCACATGCGGAGATGCTTGCCATCACAGCTGCTGCCAATTCTCTCGGAGCTAAGTATCTCACGGATTGTAGACTTTATGTGACTTTGGAGCCCTGTCCGATGTGTGCAGGGGGCCTGTATTGGTCACAAATTAGCGAATTGTATTTTGGTGCATCCGATCCCAAACGAGGTTTCAGGCAAAGCAATCCGAATATGCTTCATCCCAAGACACAGGTTTTTTCTGGCATTTTATCGAAGGAGTCTGAAAGTTTGGTTTTGGAATTTTTCAAAAGATTGCGGGAGTAGGGCTTTTTTTAGCTTTGGAGAACCTTTTTTCAAGTAGTGCGGTTAACAAATCATAATTGAACAACTCAATTAAATAAAATTCTTTAACTCAAAATCTACATAATATGGCTTTTACACTCCCAACTTTACCTTATGCTTTTGATGCCTTGGAGCCTCATATCGATGCGCGAACCATGGAGATCCACCACGGAAAGCACCACAACGGCTATGTTACTAATTTAAACAATGCAATCGCCGGTACTGATCTAGAAGGAAAATCGCTCGAAGAGCTGCTGAAAGTAGCTGGCTCAAACACCGCAGTGAGAAACAACGGTGGAGGGCACTTTAATCATAGCCTTTTTTGGCAAGTTATCTCTCCAAACGGTGGAGGAGCTCCTTCAGGTGAATTAGCTGCTGCTATTGATGCCAAATTCGGCTCATTTGATGCATTCAAAGAAACTTTTAACAAAGCTGCTGCTACTAGATTCGGTTCCGGATGGGCTTGGCTTTGTGTAGATACTAAAAAAGAATTGTGTGTTTGCTCTTCTCCAAATCAGGATAACCCAATGATGGATGTGGCTGAGTGCCCTGGCACCCCAATTCTTGGGCTTGACGTTTGGGAGCACGCCTATTACTTGAATTATCAAAACAGAAGACCGGATTACATTTCTGCATTTTGGAATGTGGTCAACTGGGAAGAAGTGAGCAAGCGATTTGCTGCTGCCAAATAAGGATTCTCAATCAAGAAAATTTCTGTCCCCGGGCTTTTGTCCGGGGATTTTTTTGTCCTAAACCGAAGAATATACTGTTCGGAATTGATACATTCATTTTTCAAAAAAAATAGAAAAGCGCCTTTTTGGCTTTTTTAAGCAGATTTGGAGGCTTGGCACTTCATTTTCCTATAGACTGGCATATCGAATTAATTGAGCCAATCTATTATTATGAAAACTTCCAACTTTCTTTTTCTATCCATGCTTATTTATTTTCTGGGAATAAGTAATCTGGCCGCCACTCCTAAAGAAGTAGCAAAAATCTCCGGAAAAATCGCCGACCAAAAAGGGGAGCCCGTACCCTATGCCAATGTCGCTCTTGTTCTTTTGGACGGGGGATTGGTAGATGGCGCGGTTTCCGATGAAAATGGGGATTTCCTAATTGAGTCGACTAAATCTGCCAAAGTCAAATTGGTGATTTCTTCCATTGGGTATGTGTCATTTTCTTCCGAGCCGTTTGATCTAATTCCTGGAAAATCCAAGGACTTTGGAACCCTATCTATCTCTGATGAAATGACGGGATTGGATGAGGTTACTGTCAAAGCTTCACGACCGGAAATCATCATCCAACCTGACAAAACGATTATCAACATCGAAGGAACTGTCATGGCGGAAGGGTCAAATGCCCTTGATGTGATCGGTAGATCTCCTGGGATCTATGTAGATCAAGATGGCAATATCAACCTTAATGGACGGACCGGTGCAACGGTAATGATAAATGACCGTCCTACCTACATGAGCGCGGTAGATCTGGCCAACTTCCTACGCTCTATGTCGGCGGATAATATCAAAAGTATTGAGGTGATCAATAATCCTTCTGCCCGATTTGATGCAGAAGGATCCGCTGGGGTGATTAATATTCAATTGAAGAAAAATAATGTAGACGGGGTTTTTGGAAATATCCAAGTAGGCGGACAATACAATGGTCAGTTTGCACCTACTGCAGGCATGACCTTGAATGTGAAGAAAGGGAAATGGTCTACAAACGGAACGTTCAACTACAATGAATTTGCGCAATTCAATGATCTTGATATCAACCGTAATTTTTCCCTTGAAGAAGGAACATCCAATTTCAATCAGGATTCGAGAATTACATCCCGATACAAAACTCCTTCATTCAACGGGTCTGCAAACTATGAAATCAACAAAAACCAAAATCTCGGTTTGAACGTGCAAGCGTCTACTTCCACAGATAATACCACAAATTCTTCTGGCACAGTAGTAACTAATCCTGGACAGAATTTCAATAACTACATTGAGTCATTCAATGATTCTGAGGGAGAGCGTAATCGCCTTTTTACAAATTTGCACTACGATGCAAAGCTGGATACGTTGGGTAGTAAAATTTCCGCAGATGTGGACTTTACGATCATGGACAGTGAAAGCTCATCATTATTGGACAATAGCTATTGGGCAGGTAACAATGATCCAGGCTTATCCTACTCGGACAAGATTCAGACTTTGAATGATATGTACTATACCATTTTTACTGCTAAAGTGGATTTCACAAAAGCGTTGAAAGGTGGTAAAACATTGGAATCTGGATTGAAAGGCAGCTGGGTAGAGTCAGATAACAACCTGGATCTGAGCAGAGCGCAAAATGAAGGACCTTTCGAACAAGACCCAAATTCTAATCGCTTTATCTACAATGAAAATGTACTTGCAGCATATGCTTCCTTGAAAGGATCTTTCAATGAAAAATTTAGCTACCAAGGAGGACTCAGAGGTGAATATTCTGATATCGTTGGAAACTCTGTAACACTCAACCAAGTAAATAAGCAAAACTATTTTAACCTGTTCCCAAGTTTCTTTGTGCAGCACAAAGTGAGCGATAATTATCAGATCGTTTACAATGCCAACAGAAGAATCACGCGACCAAACTATAGATTGCTAAATCCATTTGTGTACTACATTGATCCTTTGACCTCAGAGACCGGTAATCCAAATCTGAAGCCTCAGTATTCTACCAATTTCGAGATGAATCACGTGGTCAAAGGTTCCTACCAGTTTACATTTGGTTACAGTGTGACCGAAGATGCCTTTATGCAGGTTTTCATCCAAGATCAGGAAGAGCGAACTACAACTACGTTCACGGATAACTTTGAGCAAACTCGAAATGCAAACTTTCGGGCAATCGTACCAGTGGAGATCAATAAATGGTGGACCACTTCCAACATGCTTCAAGTGAATTACAACCAATTCCAGACTCCAATTGGAGAGGATTTCCTGGATGTGGAGCAGTTCTCTTACATGGTGAGAACACAACAAAACTTCACTTTGCCAAAAGGATTTAAAATGGAAGTGATGGCGATGTATTTGGGACCACAGATTTGGGGTCAGGGTGATATTGCCGGATTTGGATGGGTCGATGCAGGTGTGACGAAATCTATTATGAAAGATAAGCTGTCCATCTCTGTGAATGGTACTGACCTTTTCCGTACCCAAGTGATCCGGGCTAATGTTCAGTTTGCTGATATTGACACAAGTTTCAGACAGTATAGAAGTAATCAGGGAGTGAGATTCACGTTGAGATACAATTTCGCTAAGGGTGAAAGCTTCCGAGTCAAATCCAATTCAGGAAGCTCTGAGGAACGAAATAGATTGGATTAAAACACAAACCTTCCCAACTTAGGGAAGGTTTTTTTACTTTAAAAAATGACAAAATGAAGATACGTTTAGCTGCGATCCTATTTTTCTTCACCTTGACAACTACTTCGGTTTTTGCTCAAAATCAAGACTTTTCCAAACTTAATCAGTTTCTGGATTCCTTGGAGGCACATAATAAATTCATGGGGACGGTGCTGCTGGCATCTGAAGGAAAGCCAGTTTTTGAAAGGGCTTTGGGCTTTGCTGATTTGGCAGGAAATATCAAGGCAACACCCGAAACTCACTATCGAATTGGATCTATTTCTAAAATGTTTACCACGGTGCTGGTATTGAAAGCGGTGGAAGCAGGAAAGCTTAGTCTAGATCAGAAATTGGCTGATTTTTATCCACAAATCAAAAACTCGGAAAAGATCACCCTAAGTATGCTGCTACAGCACCGAAGTGGAATTCACAATTTCACTAACAATGCTGATTACCTCAGCTACAACACGAAGCATATTTCCGAAGAGGATTTGGTGGAAATAATTGTCAGTGGTGGAAGTGCTTTTGAACCAGATTCCAAGGGGGACTACAGCAACTCCAACTTTGTTTTGTTGACATATATTTTAGAGAAGGTCAATGAAAAGCCTTTTTCTGAGATTTTGGAAAAGCAGATAGTTGCGCCATTGGGTTTGAAAAGTACCTCAATTTTCACTGCAAGTGATCCAACTAAGGGAGAAAGCTATTCCTACAATTTCGATGGAGAATGGATGAAGGATATCGAGACAGATGCTAGCATACCACTTGGGGCTGGTGCGATAGCCTCGGATGTGAAGGATCTGAATACCTTCATCAATGCCCTATTCTCTGGAAAGTTGATATCAGAAGAGAATTTAAAATTGATGATGGAAATTAAGGAAGGCTTTGGCAGAGGAATGTTTTCCTTTCCGTACTACGAAAGAAAAAGCTATGGTCATACAGGTGGCATCGATGGATTTCGATCTTTCTTAGCCTTTTTTCCGGAGGAAAAAGTGACAATCACAGTACTATCCAATGGATTGAATTACAATAACAATGATATTTTGTTGGCCCTGCTGGATTCTTATTTTGGGAAAGATTTTACGGTTCCAAGTTTCCAAACTGTTGCTTTGACCGAAGGAGAATTGGATAGTTATGTAGGAGATTATGTCTCAGATCAGATTCCACTAAAGCTGGTTTTTGTCATCGAAGGAGATAAATTGATAGCAAAGCCAACAGGTCAACCGGCAACCGAGCTTGAACCGACTGCCACTCATACCTTTGAATTTAAGTCGGTTGGTGCCGTATTTATTTTTGATCCAACAAAGGGCGAAGTTACCCTGAAGCAAGGCGGGCAGACTTTCCTATTCAAAAAGCAATAAAGAGGGGGCCGTTTTATCTCCAAGAGCGAGGAGCAAATGGCTCGCTACTTTATTATTGAAAGTGATACAAGAAGATCAAAACACCGGTGAAAGCCGGTTTTTTTTGTTCCTTGATTTCAAGTTTGACTTCTACCTCTGCTTTTACCGTCCCACGAAGATTTGCGACATTTTTCAATTTGGCTACCAATCGTACCTCGCTATCCACGGTCACAGCTTGGGCAAACCTTAGATTCTCAATGCCGTAATTGATCATCATTTTGAGATTTTCCACGCGTACGATTTGCTCCCAAAGATAAGGCACGATGCTGAGTGTCAGATAACCATGAGCGATGGTATTCCCGAATGCGCCTTCTACCTTGGCTCGCTCAGGATCTGTATGAATCCATTGGTGATCGTGTGTCGCATCGGCAAAAAGGTTGATTTGAGATTGTGTGATTTTGAAAAATTCGGAGGCGCCAAGCTCTTGTCCATTGTGCTTTTCAAACTCTTCAAAACTGCCGATTACTGTGGGGGTCATTGTAAAATTGGATTTAGAAAAAATCAAATTAGCAGAGATTATTTGGGAAATCCAAAAAGCAAAAGATTGACCTCGAATCAATTTATAAAAGAAAAAATCCAAAAAAAAGACCTTGAAAATCAAGAAAAAATATTTTGAGATAATCCGATGAATATCAAAAACTAATCTTCTATTTTCGATCGAAATTTACCAACATCTGAATGCTTAAAGTTCTTTTGGGATTCTTTTTAATTAATGAGTTCTTTATCGCGAAAGATACTGTAACCCAGCAAAAAACACCTCCTGTTTTCTCTACACTTTCCCAGAAAGAGACCCTCACTGTTCATCCGGATTTTACCTATACGCTTGTGGAGGAGCGGAAGTTAGTTGTTACATCTGCGGAAGGGCTTGAACATGCTTTCACCAGACTTAATTATGATAAACTGAATGAGGTGAAAGATTTTGAGTTAGAAGTAAAAGATTTTCTTACCGGAAAGACCATTAAAAAGGCTAAGCTTAAGGATATGGGTGATGCCGCTGCTTACTCCACTTCAACAGTATTAGATGACAGTCGCTACAGATATTTTGGAGTGACAGCTACTAAGTTTCCTATTGAAGTTCTCATCCGTTCAGAAGTTTTTTCCAAATCCAATTTTTTCATTCCTGGTTGGCTTCCAGTATCGAATTACAATCAAAAAGTAACTGACTCTTCTTATACCATCAATTACCCCACTCAATTAGGATTAAAGTACAAGGGGTTCAATTTGTCTGGTGAAAAGAGCCAAAATGAAATCGATGGAATTACCACAATCACCTGGACTGAAAAAGATTTGAAAGTCTTGGCTAAAGGTGTCAGACCGGATGAAATCCAAAAATTACTCCTTGCACCTGGCAAATTTGCATTGGACCAATATCATGGCGAAATGAGTGACTGGTCACAATTGGCCTCATGGAAGTATGAAATAAATAAAGGGAGAGATGTACTTCCTGATGATTTCAAAGCGAAGGTAAAGGCTATGGTCGAGGGGGTAGAAGAGCCCTACGAAAAAGTAAAAATTCTTTACAGCTACCTTCAGAAAAATTTCCGCTACGTAAGTATTCAGCTTGGTATTGGAGGATGGCAAACCATGACTGCTGCAGATGTTATCAAGTATTCCTACGGGGATTGCAAGGGACTTACGACCTTGATGAAAGCGATGCTGAATGAAGTAGGTATTTCATCCAACTATACGCTGGTTCGTGCGGGTCAGGATGAGCCAGATATTGAAGTGGATCTTCCTTCGAACCAATTCAATCACGTGATTCTTCAAGTCACGACTGATGATGGACCAATTTGGCTGGAGTGCACTTCCAATAGGCTTCCTGCCGGATTTTTAGGAGTATTTACTCGAGACCGACATGTGTTAGTTACCAAGGATGGAGGAGGATATTTGACAAAAACTCCTTCCTACAATTCAGAGGAATGGAATTTGATTCAGTCACAGGCTGAGGTAGTTCTCGATCCGCAGGGGAACGCGATAATCCATGCGAAACATCAATTTTTTGGCAATTTTTCTGAGGAAATTATAGACCTAAAAACCCGTTTTGACGAGCGTCAACAACGAGATTATCTGAATAGAAATTCATCCATTTCCGGATTGATTGTAAAGGATTATAGTATTGATATAGCAAGCCAAGACTCTCTAGCCAAATCCGAAATCACCTATTCTGGTGTTGTCCAAAAATTCACCCAGTCTACTGCCAAGAGAGTAATTTTGAAATCTTTTTTGGGAAGGCTGGGGCCAGATCATTTGAGGAGTGGCTCCCTGAAGCAAGTGGATGAATACTCAATCAAATTATCCGATGAATGGGTGCCTGAAGGAGAATTCCCACAAGTAAGCTTAAAAGAAGAAAATTATTCAGGACTTCTTACGGTCCAGCTGGATGGAAATACCTTGAGAGTTCGTCGCGAAATCAGCATTAAACTTCCCAAGGAAAGTGAAAAAGAAAAAGAAACTGAATTACTAAAAAGTATCAATACCGCTTTTGACCGCGCTATCCTGTTCACAAAAGTATCCGGAATTAGTTCCAACACTCCCAAACTATGAAAAACCAGCTTTTGATACTTCTGGCGGTTCTTTTGCCTTTTTCGGCATGGGCCCAGACTCCTAAAATGGGCGAAATCAACCAAAATGAAATTGACCTGAAGGAGGTAAGTTTCGAACCCGGTGCTGGCGCAGTGTATTTGGTGGCCTCAGGAGATGCTCGTTTTTTCAGATCAATCTTAGAAACTCAATATTTCTATAGGATGAAGATCCTGACTGAGGCTGGAAAAGAACAAGCCGATATCCGGATCAGGTATTATGCTGGCAATACCAATATTGAGGAAGTGTCAGGGATTAAAGCCCAGATTACCAACTTTGATGGATCTGTACCCACAGTCATCGAATTGGGGAAAGAAAATATTTTTATGGTGGAACTGGGTAATGGTCGTAGGGAGTACCGAATCTCTTATCCCAATGTCCAAGTGGGTTCAATTTTAGAGTTATCCTATAAAACGGCCAATAAAAATATTGAGTTTCTGAATGGTTGGTCTTTTCAGGAAAATATTCCAGTGCTCTTTTCCAAATATCAGATTACCATGATCCCTCAGCTTGAATATAAAATGATTGGGCAAGGGGCGAATTTTCACAGAGCGGAAAGGTCAGACTCAAATGGAACCTATGGCTGGAGCCTTCGAAATCTTCATTCACTCAAAGAAGAGCCCTACATGAAGAACTATCGTGATTATTCCGACCGGGTGGAATTTCAACTTTCTCGCTATCAGCGAGCGGCTACGACTTCCGGACCGGAATGGGAAGATTTCTTGAACACCTGGGAGAAACTTGGAGATGGACTGATCGATTATTATACCGAAAAGGGATTTTATAGGACCAACCCGCTGGAGCGAGAGGTGCTTTCACTTGACCTAAGCAAAGGCACAGAAAAGGAAAAGGCAGAAGTAGCCTATTATTATATAAGGGACAATTTTGAAAATGAGGGAGAAGATTGGATCTATACCAATCAGACTTTACCCCAGCTTCTAAAATCAAAGAAAGGTGCTCCCGGTGAGCTTATCTTGGCTTATATGGGTATTCTTAAATCTCAAGGTATTGAGTGTCATCCGGTATTGATAGGAAGTAAGGGACATGGAAGAAGTGAAATCGTTCCTTTTCCATTTCTGAGTCAGTTTGATGAGATTTTACTTTTAGTCAAACTGGACGGAAACCTTCAATTTTTGGACTTGAGTGATCCGCTTGCACCTTTTGGGTACGTTGATCTGGATAAGCATGTCAAATCCGGTTTACTGCTGGATAAAAAAGCGAGCAAGCTAATTCCTATTGATATCCGACATAATTCCAACCGAATTGTTTTTTCTAACATTAAACTCGATGCTGAAACGGGAGAACTAGTCTTTGACAACGTAGTTCGAAATTATTTTTATCAGGGATTGACATCCATCCATCACTTGGAGTTATTGAAGAAAAATAATATCCCTCTAGAGAAGTTCTTGAAGGATGATTTTAACTCATATGAAATTCGAAATGCAAAAGTTGATGATCAATTAGAAGAAAAAAACATGGTTAACATCACTTTTCAATCATTTTTGAAAAACGCTTCAAATGAAGATCTTATCATTTTCAATCCGCTTCAAATTTCTGAATTTTTAAAAAATCCATTTACTCAAGAATACCGCGTTTTTCCTGTAGACTTTGAATTCTCCTTCAATGAAACCTACACGGCAAATCTCTCAATTCCGGAAGGATATGAATTGGATGACTATCCGACTAATGAATCCATCACCATTGATGGTTCTCCTATTGGTTTCAATTACCAGACAGAGAATCTCGGAGCAGTGTTTAAAATTACTGCTAGGTTTGAGGTAAAGAATCCATTGATTCAACCCACAAGTTATGGGGATCTCAAGTTTTTCATGGAAAGTGTCGCTTCGAAGCTCGCTGCACCTGTGATTTTGAAAAAAGTCGCAAAACCCTAGATTCCTTAAATGTCAATTGAAGCACTTGTTTTATTGATTAAGGGTAATGAATTGGGATTTGGCTTTAGAAATCAAAAACACATAAAAATCCAGTTTTTTTCTTCCAATTTGTGCAAGCAATAGCAACGGTTTAGAAACGCATGAAGATAGTTAGGTTGATTTGGAGATTACTTTGGAAAACTGCCCTTTGGTTTTTTGGGCTTTCCATCGGCCTCGTTATTATTTACCGGTTTGTACCAGTTCCGATCACGCCATTGATGGTAATTCGAGTTTTTGAGCAAGCATTTGATCCTGATAAGGAAGTTAAGCTAAATAAGGACTGGGTTTCCATATCCAATATTTCCAAAAATGCTCCCCAAGCGGTCATTGCTGCGGAAGATCAGAAGTTTTTGGATCACAATGGCTTCGATGTGGAGGCTATGAAAAAAGCATGGGAAAACAATAAAAAAGGGAAACGGATCAAAGGTGCCAGTACCATTACGCAGCAGACGGTAAAAAACGTATTCCTTTGGCCAAGTAGAAGTTATATCAGAAAAGGATTGGAGGCTTATTTTACTGTTTTGGTAGAATTCTTTTGGTCAAAAGAACGAATTGTGGAGGTGTACCTGAATGTGATCGAAATGGGAGAAGGAATCTATGGAATCGAAGCAGCAGCACAAACCTATTACAATAAGTCTGCTGCTAAGCTTAATCGAAATCAAGCCGCAATGATCGCAGCTGTTCTGCCTAATCCTCGAAGATGGACACCGGCAAATCCAACTGCATATATCAGAGGGAGACAGTCTTGGATTATGAGACAAATGTCTAACTTAAACCCAGTAGGATTCGGGGTTTAGAGTTTGTGTTTTACTTGTTAAAATTTAATTATACCGTTATTTTAATTTTCAGTAAATCAGAATTCTACCTGAATTAGTTGCTTTTTTGAGTTTGGTTCATAGAATTCCAAATTTTGTTTTAAAAATCAAAATTTGCATTCAAAAAATAATGCCAAACACGATTCACTTTTTTCTTGGAAAAATGCCCTTCTGGAGCTGTATTTGAACATTAAAAAACACAAGGAAAATTTATCCACATTTCCGTTTATTTATCCACACTTGTAAATGTTAGATTCACAAATAATTGAATATCAGGCAAATAAACTATCCTAGAGAAATCTGATTTTGTGGATAATAATAGGTAACTGCAAGAAAATCAAGTAGAAAAAAGAGAGGCTCAGTGGATAATTCGGAATCCCAAATTTTATTCTAAATGACGGTTAATCCTGCTTTTGCCGGATAAGTCTTTTTCGGTAAGTATTGAATATTCTGGATTTGGATACGAATCCTAGATACTTTCCATCCGCCACCACAGGTAAATTCCAAGCCCCAGATTTTTCAAACTTTTCCATGGCGGATTGCATATTTTCAGTGACCAATAGGATTTCTGGAGGACTATGCATCAGCTGCTTTACCAACATGGTTTCCTGCTTTTCTAAATCAAACATAATATCCCTGAAGTCATCCAAGGTGATTATTCCTCGCAGGACTTGATTTTCGTCCACTACTGGGAATATATTTCTTTTGGAGATTTTAACCAGTTCTATTAGATTTTTGAGTTGCGCATCGGGATGGATGGGAAGCAAGTCCCGTTCAATTACATGAGTGATGTCAATCGCGTCCAAAAGTTCCTGGTCCTTACTCTCCGGCAAAAGTTTTCCCTGATCTTTAAGTTGGAGTTTATATAGACTGTCTTTTTGAAAATAGGTCGTAGTGGTGTAAGCAATCGCCGATACAAACATCAGTGGTACAAAAAGCTCGTAGCCACCAGTAATTTCTGCAATCAAGAAGATCGCGGACAAGGGTGAATGCTGAACTCCGGCCATCAATCCACACATTGCCACTAGGGTGAAATGTGCCATAGGTAACGGAATATGGAACCCAAGCATGTTTTTGGAATAAGCAAAAAGAAATCCGACGATTCCGCCGACGTATAATGAAGGAGCGAAAATTCCCCCACTACCGCCTGAGCCAATTGTTACAGCCGATGCTATTGGCTTGACCAAAACAATTAAGGTTAAAAAGACAATGATCATAATTGGATTTTCGATACTAGAGAAAAAAGGGCTTTTATCTAGTATTTGGGCTGAATTTCCATCAATAAGGGTGTTCAAAGTGTCATATCCTTCACCGTATATTGGGGGAAAAAGGAACACCATTATTCCCAAAAATGCCCCGCCGTACATGGTTCGCATCCATTGATCGCCAATGTCCTCCATGATTTTTTCTGTGGCGCGTACCATTTTGCTGAAATAAAGAGAAACCAACCCGCAAATGATCCCTAACAAAAGGTAATAGGGCATGTGGGCTGCAATGAAGGTTTCTTTCAGATCGAAATTGAACAGCGATTCATCTCCAATCAAAATCATCGAGGTAATTGATCCCATTACTGAAGCAATCAATAGAGGAATGAAGCTCGCCGTGCTGATTTCCAATAAAATGACCTCGATAGCAAAAATAACTGCTCCGATAGGGGCTCCGAATATTGCAGAAATAGCTCCTGCTGCTCCACATCCTATTAATAGCGTTCGCTTCTTTGGATTGAGGTGCATCAATAGGCCTACGTTTGAGCCAATCGCCGAACCTGTCACCACCATGGGAGCTTCCAAGCCTACTGACCCTCCAAATCCTACGGTAAGTGCAGAGGTGATTACTCTGCTGTAAATTTTGACGCGAGGAATAATGCTGGATTTTTTGGAGATGTTAAACAGTACATCTGGAATGCCATGACCACCGATATCTTTCAACACATACCTTCCCATCAGGTAAGCCGCCGAAATCCCAATCAGAGGATAAATGATATACATGAAATTCGCATATTCTGTATAGAAATCGTCGGTAAGGAATTCTTGAATCGCGTGAACGGACGTGATAAGAATAACCGCCGCAAGACCCGAAAAAATCCCGATCAAACCACTCAGAATGAGAATAAACGCCTGATTGCTAAGGTGCCGAAGTCTCCAGATTAAAAATTTGGTAATTAAATCATTCTTTGCCAAAACATGTAAATATTTAGCCTTAGGTCAATTTACTTCATCGTTACAATTACTGATCATTTTCAATATACAAATCCTTATCCAGCGCAAGGATGCATTTTAAGATTAGATTAACAGCATTGATGTAAAATTCGGGTTGGATATTTTTAAATTCGTCCGATGGCTTATGATAATCCTCGTGGTCTTCTACACCGAAATATAGGTGCGGAATCTTTTTATCGAAGAATGCGCCATGATCAGAAGATTTAGTCCAATCTTCTCTTCCGGTACCAGTAACATCATGACCTAATAGTAAACTTGGGTTCGATCCCGCAGAAGCCCTCTCCAAAATTGGTTTAAACTGAGGATTGTGATATGTTCCGGAGGCAAAGAGTTCATTTTTATCACTTCTTGATACCATGTCCATATTCACATTCAAAAGTATCTGCTCCAGCGGATAAGGAAAATCATCCAGTAATGCCTTAGCACCTTTCAAGCCCATTTCTTCCGCATCCAATGCTACAAACATCATGCTGTGAACAGGTCTGTTCATTGAGAAATATTCAGCCAAAGTGATCAGTGCTGCTGTACCTGAAGCATTGTCATCAGCTCCATTGAAGATGGTGTCACCAGATGCATTTGCTCTACCTGTACCAACATGGTCATAGTGGGCAGTGACTACAATAACCTTCCTAGAATTGCTTCCAGGTATAAATGCGATAAGATTTGCAGCGTCTTCATATTTTTTCAGATCTCGTCCACTCACAAAGGAAAATCGCTGGATGTAGTCCGGGTAAAGTGCCTCCACCGTAGGGTAAGACGTCAGCTCATCAAGAATATATTTTCGTGCTGCAAAACTTCCCTCGCTCAGCGGCTTTCTCCCTGAAAGTTCATCAGAGGCTAGGTATTCAATGTGTTTTAGCAACTTCTTTGAATCAATACTTTGTGAAAAAGAATGACTTGAATAAGCTGAGAAAATGAATAAAAAGAGGATTTTTTTCAATGTCAAATGTATCTGGTGATCCATAAATCGTTATGTATATTCGTAAAAATACTAGCCTTACCGTCACTACTATTGAAATTGATGAAATATATCTGTTGCGCACTTCTTTTTTTTAGTTCCTTTTCGTTGGTTTTGGCTCAAGGAGGAATACCAGAAAGCTTTTTTGATGGGAAATCTGTCGTGATGATTTCTACTGATCCCGGATCAAGGCCGGCATTGAGCTGGCAACAATTGGCAGATAGTGTCCATGTATATTTAGTGGATGCCGGTGCTGACCCGATTGCTTATTTTGAATTGGAGCAAGTGATACTCTCTGAGGCAAGACAGGCGGATTTTGCTAAGTCATTTTTAGCGAGGCAAGTGAAAAACATTATTTTGGTTTCAAGAAAGAAGGAGAGTCTTAGTATTCATGTCGGGACATTTAGTGGGGACGGGAAAATAATCAATACTACAGCACTATTTGGAGTTTCAGGGAAAGATTGGAATGAAGCAGGTGGAATATTGGCAGAATCCGGCAAATCCACTCGTTCTAAGAATTTATTGGTCATTGATGTGGCCGAATTTCCTCAGATCAGCAATCAAGAGACAGCTCAATCTGAGCAAAAATTCCTTCCCAGAAATCCACTCAACCTTGAGGTATTCAAACTAGGCATTCCTTTGGAAGGTTCATCGGCTGAGACGGGATCTTTGAGCTATTTCAGATACGATTTACTGGGAAAGTCTCAAGAAGCAATCCTCGCAGAACAAGCGGCTCAAAAATCTCAGATTCAAGGAATTTTCGGAAATTTGTATCCCCATCAAATCGAGTGGCTGACCGAAGCTAAAACCAATGAAGAATTGGTTCGAGATCGTGTCCAATTTTTGTTGGTCAAAGTGGAGGGACGGCAAGCTGACCTTATGCAGAGTATGGGATTGACACCAATTCAAGGTGAAGATGGAGCCAAAACAGTGGTCAAATACTACATCAAATTGATTGTCAGGGATGAATTATATATCGGTCCGGAATGGGATGCCGCGACTGATTGGAAAGTAGCCCTAACTAATTTTCTTAACAACTTGAAAAAATAAAACCTCCCGAGGGAGGTTTCGCACTTGATTTAAGGTTAGGGTGATTTTAAACAACTTTTACTTCAAGATGGGACTAGATAATATTATTTGTAAACGAAGTTTACATTTTGATAAATGAAGAGATAATATTCAGCAAATCCAATTTCATCTAAAATTTTTTTTAAAACTTTTAGAATTGTTGAATTTTTTCAAGAATAACTATTTCTTAGAAAAGATTTTCATTTAGATATGGAATCAATGCCAAAATTATCGCCTGTCGATAATATTCATTTCTATCCACAATTCCGTTAGTCAAAAGACCTACCGAACCACCTTGTTGTTTGGAGTTTTCCTGGTTGAAAACAGTGTCATCAGCCATTCCAAGTTCCATTCCTTCTTTTACCAGTTTAGCTACTGCGGGTGGAATATAAAATGTGCCTGTTTTAGACTGACTTGATTTACCCTCTTTATCCAGGATAAAAATCCATGCAAAAGCAAACATTCCAGCCTCATCTTCATCCAGACCTCCTTCGATTCCCACCCAATAATTTGCCTCTGGGAATACCTCTCTGGAATTCTGTGCTCTGTTTTTTGCGCCGGTGAGAGTCTCATGGTCTCCCATTGGTTGGGCCGGGACTCCAGAGGCAGCATTTATTCCTTCTACAAGAAAGCTTTTGTTGAAAGCTCGAGTAAAGGCATCTTCCGTGCAGGAAATTTTTACTGGATTTTTACTGCCCACCAAAACTAGGAGCTTGTCGGAGGGTTGGAAATTTTGTCTTCTTCTGAAATTCATAAAAAAAAGCTAGGCAAGGCCTAGGCCATATTAGTAAACACTTGATTGACATCATCATCATCCTCCAGACGATCGATGAGTTTGTGAATGATCTCCTCCTGCTCATCCGTGAGCTCTGTTAGGGTGGTTGGAAATCTCTGAAAATCTGCCGAAATCACCTCAATCCCTTGGTCTTCGAGTGCTTTTTGCATCGAACCAAAATCCTCAAATTCGGTGTAAGCAAAGATTTCACCTTCATTTTCTGCGATCTCTGTCAATCCAAAATCGATGAGTTCCAATTCTAATTCCTCAAGGTCATAATCAGCTTTTTCAAAGCGAAAGACCGCTTTTCTGTCAAACATAAAGCTCACTGAACCTGAGGTTCCCATAGCCCCGCCTGCTTTCGAAAAATAAGAACGGACATTTGCTACTGTTCGATTGGTATTATCAGTGGATGTTTCTACAATAAATGCTATTCCAAAAGGGCCGTATCCTTCATATACGATTTCTTCATAGTCTTTTTCGTCCTTATTGGAGGCACGTTTGATCGCTGCTTCAATTCGATCTTTGGGCATTTGAGCCCCTTTAGCATTTTGGATAACAGTACGAAGTTTTGCATTGCTGTTGGGGTCAGGGCCTCCAGCTTTGACAGCCATCACGATTTCTTTACCCAACCTGGTAAAAACTTTGGACATTTTGTCCCAACGCTTAAACTTCCGTTCTTTTCGAAATTCGAATGCTCTTCCCATGTTTTTGAATTATTTAAGGTGGGCAAAAATAACAAATCTTTTCACTTAGCCGAAGCTCAAATTTTTTCCCAGAGGGGGTAATTTTTTTAAAATCCAATGCTCAAGTTGGAAATGACATCGTATAAGTTAAAAACATAAATCCAATGATTGATTCAAATTACCAACCAATTCCAAACCTTCCCAACCTTGAATTGCCCAAAGTGGTCATCGTGGGTGCTGGATTTGCTGGCCTTAAACTCGCCAGAGACCTTCGAAACAGTGCTTTTCAAGTGATTCTTTTGGATAAAAACAATTATCATCAGTTTCAGCCACTATTCTATCAGGTAGCTACTGCCGGACTCGAACCTAGTGCAATATCATTTCCGCTTCGCAAAATTTTTCACGGTACGCCGAATGTGAGTTTCAGAATGGGAGAGGCAGAAAAAGTAGATCCAAATGCTAAAAGGCTATATACTGATATTGGCTACATCGATTATGATTTTTTGGTTTTGTCGATGGGTGCAGATACCAATTATTTCGGAGCAAAAAATATCGAGTATTATTCCTCGCCGATGAAAACCGTATCGGAGGCACTTTATATCCGAAATAAAATTATCTCCAATTATGAGCGAGCGATTACGATATCTAAAATGGAAGATCGGAAGTCATTGATGAATATGGTCATTGTCGGAGGAGGTCCCACAGGAGTTGAACTGGCTGGCGCGATGGCGGAATTGAGGAATAACGTTTTTCCAAAAGATTATCCGGAGCTAAGCTTCAAAAATATGAAGGTAGTGTTGATTGAGGCGGGTCCTAGTCTACTTTCGGCTATGTCTGAAGAGGCTCAAACTCATGCTTTGGCGTATTTGAATAAGCTTGGAGTAGAGGTGATGCTGAGTACTATGGTCAAGGATTACGATGGAAAGCAGGTTTTGCTGGAAGGAAAAGGTCCGATTGAAACTCAAACTTTGCTGTGGGCAGCAGGAATCAAACCGAATCGAATTGAAGGCTTTAACCAAAATCATTATGCAGGAAACGGGCGAATGCTGGTCAATGAATTCAATCAGCTTTTGGATGCAGAGGGTATTTTTGTGCTAGGGGACCAATGCCTTTTACCAGGTGGAAATTTTCCAAAAGGGCATCCCCAAGTCGCTCAAGTTGCGATTCAGCAAGCTAAAAATCTATCTAAAAATCTTTTTCGCCAAGTAAAAGGACAACCCTTGACTCCTTTTAAATACAAGGATTTAGGATCTATGGCAACTGTGGGTCGAAAGTTGGCAGTAGTAGATTTACCCTTTATAAGGTTTCAGGGACTCTTGGCTTGGATGACTTGGCTTTTTGTACACTTAATGGCAATCCTAGGAGTAAAAAATAAATTATTCATTTTCTTAGACTGGAGCTGGAACTACCTGAGTTTTGACCCGAGTTTGCGGCTCCTGATCAAACCTAAATATGTAAGGGCCTCCGAACGGAAAGAGTTGATAGAGGAAAAGAGCTCCTGATTAAGATTCATTAACATCCTATTTTCAAACGAGTTTAAACTTGGTAGAGTCTGGCTGGTCTAACCTTCGAAACTAAACTAAAATAAAATGAAA
>CAYTXN010000002.1:0-9326 GCA_964441195.1 uncultured Limnohabitans sp. | reverse complement strand
ATGAAAAAGTGGATCATTGGAGCAGCAATGTTGGTGTTTACCAGCTTGCAAGTATCGGCTCAACAAGGAAAAAGAGATCAAGTCAATCCAGAAGAGCGTGCCCAAAAAGCTACCGAAAAGATGGCTACCGAACTTGGGCTTTCAGATGAACAGAAATCTCAACTTTTAGAATTGAATCTAGAGCAAGCTAAAAAGAGGCAAGCCGAGATGGAAAGAGAAAAAGAATTAAGAGCCGCTAGGTCAGGGGAAATGAAAGCCCATCAGGAAAAAGTTAAAGAGATTCTTACTGAAGAGCAGCGCACCAAATGGGAAGAAATCAAACAAGAGCAACGAGGTAAGCGAGGACGAGGAGGCGAAATTCACAAACGTGGGGATATGCCTCGCCATAAAAGAGGAAACTAAACCAAATGAAGAAAGCCACCCAATGGGTGGCTTTCTGTATCGCAGGTGGGTCAACTAAACAGGGTACTATTGGACGTCAGGGCAAACCCAAAGGGGATAGCCTTGACATTATCCCGCGATTTGCTCTTCTACCTGGAAGAAGGACTCATCCTTCATAGGTAGGGAAGATGTACCCATTAGGTATTCATCCACTTTAACTGCAGCTTCTCTACCTTCTGATATTGCCCACACCACTAGTGATTGGCCGCGCCGCATATCTCCGGCAAGGAAAACCTTGGGATTTGTACTTTGATAATTTTTAGCCTTTGGAAGGCTGTTTTGCATGGTTTCAGCACCAAAAGCCTGCAATAAGCCATTTTGAGCTGGACCCAAATAACCAATCGCGATGAATGCTAAGTCGCAGGGAACTGTTCTTTCGGTACCAGGTACTTCCTCAAATGTCATGCGGCCTCCTTTTTCGATCCATTCGATATCCACTAGTGTCAGCCCAGTGACTTCACCAGCTTCATTTCCTGTGAATTCTTTAGTCAGGATAGAGAATATCCGTTCCGCTCCCTCTTCGTGAGAACTTGAAGTTTTCAGTGTCATAGGCCATTCAGGCCAAGGATTTAAGACATTACGTTGCTTTGGAGGCTTTGGCAGAAGCTCAAGTTGAGTAATAGATGCCGCACCGTGTCGGTTGGAAGTTCCGATACAATCACTTCCGGTATCTCCTCCGCCAATTACGATGACATTCTTTCCTTTGGCAGAAATTGGGTTTTCATCGATTTCCCCGCCAATGACCTGATTTTGTTTGCCAAGAAATTCCATGGCAAAATGGACGCCTTTGAAATCATCACCTTTGATATTTAAAGCTCTGGGATGGGCAGCTCCTGTAGAAAGAAGTACAGCATCAAAACCTTTCAAAATCTCCTCAGCCTGAAGAGAAGTTCCGATTTCAGTATTTGGGGCGAAAATTACTCCCTCGTCCGCCATCAAAGCTACTCGACGGTCAATCACCCACTTTTCAAGTTTGAAATCTGGGATACCATAGCGCAATAATCCGCCAACTTTGGCATCTTTTTCATAAAGGGTGACTTCATGACCAGCCTGATTCAACTGATCCGCTGCTGCAAGTCCAGCAGGGCCGGAACCAATTACCGCAACTTTTTTCCCAGTACGTTTCTCAGGTGGGTTTGCTTTTATAAGTCCAAGTTCATAGGCTTTTTCAGCGATACTTTTTTCAATCAATTCGATTGCTACAGGATCCTTGTTGATACCCAAAACACAGCTAGCTTCGCATGGGGCAGGGCAAATTCTTCCCGTGAATTCCGGGAAGTTGTTGGTGCTACGTAAAATACTAATTGCCTGCTCCCATTCCTGATTATAAACTGCGTCGTTGAAATCAGGAATGACATTGCCAAGTGGACAGCCGCTATGACAAAACGGAACTCCGCAGTCCATGCATCGAGCTGCTTGGTCGTTTAATTTCTCTCCTGAAAATGGCTCATATATTTCTCTGTAGTCGCTGATTCGTTCTTTGGGATCACGACTTACAGGTGTTTCTCTTTTGAATTGAATAAATCCTTCTTTCGCTCCCATCTTACACCAATGTTGTTGCTTGTTGTTGTATTCTTTTTTCCAGTACTGCTTTATAGTCTCTTGGGATCACCTTAATAAACTGTTCTTTTACTTTGTCCCAGTCTTCAAGGAATCGCTGTCCAAGGCCACTATTCGTCAGTTTGACATGTCGCTTGAGATAAGCTTTGATCGTGGTAAAATCTTCTTCCTCAAGAATGTCAATGTCAACCATTTCCGTATTGATCTCGGTGATGTAGTCCTTGAGAATGTAGGCGATGCCTCCACTCATTCCTGCGGCGAAGTTTCGACCGATTTCTCCAAGGTTAATAACCAATCCACCAGTCATGTACTCACAACCGTGATCTCCGATCCCTTCGATTACGGTTTTCACTCCAGAATTTCTCACGCAGAATCGTTCTCCGCCTTTACCATTGATATAGGCTTCTCCAGAGGTGGCGCCATAGAATGCTACGTTACCGATGATGATGTTTTCTTCAGGGACAAAGCGTGCGTTTCTGCTTGGGTAAATGATCAATTTTCCTCCGGAAAGCCCTTTTCCAAAATAGTCATTGGCTTCACCTTCAAGTTCAAAATTTACTCCTTTCACAAGGAATCCTCCGAAAGTCTGTCCGGCCGAACCGTTGAATTTGAAGTGAACCGTGTCTTCTGGCAAACCAACACCACCATAGATTTTGGAAATCTCATTGGAAAGCATGGCTCCAACCGATCGATCTGTGTTTTTTATTTGGAAATTGCCATTCACAGGGATTGCCTGCTCCAAAGCCGGGGTTGCAGATTTGATCAGTTGACGATCCAGTACTTTTTTCAGTTCAAATTCTTGATCGATTTGCTTATGAATTCCTACATGATCAGGAACTTCCACTTTGTGGAAAATTGGTGAAAGATCGACCTTATCCCACTTCCAGTGATTCAAATGGCCTGTAGACTGAAGCACCTGGCTTTGTCCCACCATTTCATCCACGGTTCGGAAACCGAGTGATGCCATGATTTCCCGAAGATCTTGAACCAAGAACTTGAAGTAGTTTACCACATGATCAGGATCTCCTGTAAATAGCTTTCGCAATTCGGGATCCTGAGTAGCAATACCAACTGGACAGGTATTGAGGTGACACTTTCGCATCATAATGCAGCCTTCAACGATAAGTGCTCCCGTAGCAATTCCCCATTCCTCAGCACCAAGAAGTGTAGCTATTGCCAAATCTCGTCCAGTACGTAATTGACCATCGGTTTGTAATACGACACGGCTTCTAAGGTTATTTTTCACCAAAGTTTGATGTGCTTCTGAAAGTCCAAGCTCCCATGGAAGACCTGCGTGACGTATAGAACTTAATGGTGAAGCACCTGTCCCACCATCAGCACCAGAAATAAGGATTACATCCGCTGAGGCTTTGGCCACTCCAGCTGCTACTGTTCCGACGCCAGCTTGAGAAACAAGCTTGACATTGATTCTGGCTTTTCTGTTGGCATTTTTCAAGTCGAAAATCAGCTGAGCCAAATCTTCGATAGAATAGATATCATGGTGTGGAGGCGGAGAAATCAATCCTACTCCTGGAGTCGAATGTCTTACTTTTCCGATCCACTCATCTACTTTATGACCGGGAAGCTGACCGCCTTCTCCAGGCTTAGCCCCTTGGGCCATTTTGATTTGAAGCTCTGCCGCATTTGTCAGGTAATGACTGGTTACACCAAATCTTCCAGACGCAACCTGCTTAATGGCTGAGCGTTCCCAGTCACCATTTGGTTTTTTGTCATAACGGGTCTCATCCTCACCACCTTCGCCGGAATTGCTTTTGGCTCCGATGCGGTTCATTGCAATTGCCAATGTGGT
Organism: uncultured Limnohabitans sp.; assembly: GCA_964441195.1. Taxonomy (GTDB): domain Bacteria; phylum Bacteroidota; class Bacteroidia; order Cytophagales; family Cyclobacteriaceae; genus Algoriphagus. The sequence continues at coordinate 5,515 of CAYTXN010000002.1, read as the reverse complement.
GTGTGCTTCATGGGAAATCGATCCAAATGACATTGCGCCAGTCGCAAAACGGCGCATGATATTTTCAATTGGCTCAACTTCCTCAATCGGAACGCTGATTCTTTTCTTGAATTCAAACAGACCTCTTAGCGTCAAGGCATCTTTAGTCTGTTCGTTAATTTTGGCAGCAAACTTCTTGTAAAGTTCAAAATCTCCAAGTCTAGTGGATTTCTGAAGTAGATGGATAGTTTCAGGATTAAACATGTGTTTTTCCCCTCTTCTTTTCCACTGATATATTCCTCCAGTTTCCAAAATTGGACTGTGGGTCTCATATGCTGCATGATGCCGAATCAAAACCTCCTCAGCTAAATCGTCAAATGACACACCGCTAATTCTAGAAATCGTTCCCTTGAAGCAACGGTCTATGACTTCAGGCCCTAGCCCAAGTGCTTCGAAAATCTGAGCACCTTGGTAAGACTGAAGAGTGGAAATACCCATTTTTGAAAGGACTTTCAAAAGTCCTTTTCCAATTGCATCTTGATAATTGGATAATAAGGTGCTTTGGTCCTTCACCTTTTTCATTTGGCCCTTCTCAAACATATCGAGAAGGGACTCCAATGCCAAATAGGGGTTGATCGCAGATACACCGTATCCAATTGCTAAAGCAAAATGGTGGACTTCCCGGATATCGGCTGATTCCAAAACAAGTCCTGCACGCGTTCTGATCTTTTTAATAACCAAATGCTGATGAACTGCGCCAATCGCCAAAAGTGAAGGTATTGGTGCTATTTCTTCCGAACTCTTTCTATCGGAAATAATCAACACGTTTTTTCCGGAATGAATTGCTTCTTCAGCTTCTTTGCAAAGCCTATCTAATGCTTCCAGCAATCTGCCAGGGGCATGATCAGCTATGAAGTGTCCGTACAGTTTTTGAGTTCGGTAGCCCAAATGCTCCATTCGTGTGATTTTCTCAAGATCCTCATTCAGAAGGACAGGCTGAGAAATATGAATCTGCTTGGTATGCTGGGGACTTTCGTCCAAGATATTGTGACCTTCTCCAATTCTCGTGAAAAGAGACATGACCAATCGCTCCCGAATAGGATCGATCGGAGGGTTACTTACCTGCGCAAATAGCTGCTTGAAGTAATTTGAGATATGTTGGCTTTGCTTGGAAAGTACAGCTAATGGCGTATCTGCGCCCATCGAGCCGATTGCTTCATAGCCGGTATCACCCATTGGTCCGAGAACTACCTTTTGCTCTTCCGAGGTATAACCAAATACAGTTTGGCACTTTTTGATATTCTCAGTAGAGTATGGATGCGACAATTCCTCAGGATCCGGAACAAATTTAAGTTTAGTCCGCTGTTCATTTACCCATTTTTCATAGGGTTGACGATTGCAGATTTCACCTTTTACTTCCTCGTCAAAAAGGACACGTCCTTTTTCTAGATCCGCCCAAAGCATTTTTCCTGGGCTGATTCTTCCCTTTTGGGTGATTGTTGCTTCACGAATCGGCAATGCACCCGCTTCAGATGAAAGCACGAGCCGATTGTCTTTTGTAATAAAATAACGTAGCGGTCGAAGACCATTTCGGTCAAGGGTAGCGCCAACAGATTTTCCATCAGTGAATAGCAAAGCAGCAGGTCCATCCCATGGCTCGACAAGTGAGGCGTGGAATTTATAGAATGCCTTTCTTTCTCGATCCATTACCTGATTATCCTGCCAAGCTTCTGGCACGAGCATCATCATCGCATGTGGAAGTGATCTACCGCTTAGCGTAAGCAACTCGACCATTGCATCCAAATTTGCGGAATCCGAATTCAGCTTATTGGTAATAGGCATCAACTTAGCCAATTCCTCATCGCTAAAGAGATTGGATTTCATCAAGGCTTCCTTTGATTTCATTTTATTCAAGTTACCTCGAATAGTATTGATCTCACCATTGTGAGAAAGGAACCTGAAAGGCTGTGCTAGTCTCCAATTTGGAAAGGTATTCGTGGAAAATCTGGAGTGAACGATGGCAAAAGCCGATTCAATCCGAGAGTTTTGGAGGTCTTTATAGAAAGGAAGAACCTGATCGGTTCGCAGCTGTCCTTTATATATAAGAGTGAGGCTACTTAAACTCGCAAAATAAAAGGCGTGGTTTACACCTGGAATCTTTGAATTGATCTCGGAGGTGGCAAAGTTTCTCAAAACGTAAAGCTTACGCTCCAATTCAATCCCTGTCAAACCATCCTTGTGGCTCACAAAAAGCTGCTCAATATTAGGCATCACTTCCAATGCGCCGGAACCAGGGATAGTCTCGTCCACAGGCACCTCTCGATACCCGATCAGATTGAATCCCATTTCCCCAATTAGTTGGTTGAGTAATTCTTTTGACCGATGATAAAGCTGTTTATTCTTTGGGAAAAAAGTCATGCCCACGCCGTAAAAACCTGGCTCGGGTAGATTGATTTCTGTACGTGCAGTGACGTCTTTGAGGAATTGATGCGGGACTTGAATAGAAATACCTGCACCATCGCCAGTTTTGGGATCAGATCCCCTTCCGCCACGGTGCTCCATATTACTTAACATATATAAGGCATCGCTGATGGTCTCATGAGTAGGTATATTACTCAGATCGACTACCGCACCAATACCGCAGGAGTCATGTTCAAACTCCGATCGATACAAACCTTCTTGCATTCTTAGGTGATTTAATAGGTTCAAAATTTCCAAAAATTACAAAAAAAAATTCTTTTGTTATAATTAAGGCAATGAATTGAGCTTAATTATGAAGTATTATTGATAAAAACTGACTTTATTAAAATTTCAGCAAAAATGATTTCTGCATAAAAAGTTCTGAACTTGTGCAGTTATTTCATCTATTTTGGACTTTTATCATAAAAAAAGCAACCACTTTGTTTAAAAAATGTGTTCAAATTGTAAAAATCGGTTTTTGAAAAAAAAATTAATTTTTTCTAAGATTTTTATTTTAGAAAATCTAACCAGATAGTGCTCTTTAGGTATGATTATCAGAAACTCAGTATATTATTTTGATTTTTATTGAAAAAACAAAATAATATAAAAAATAAATTTAGTCGGTAAATGGGGCTGTACTGTCTTTTTCTCCTTTGTTATAATAGACTTTTACTTTTTTGATTTTTCTGGCGTCTACAGCTAATACTGTAAACTCAAAGTCTTCGAATTGAATTTTTGTGCCATTTTTAGGGAGTTTGGAATTTAGTTCTAAAAGCAAGCCTCCGAGAGATTCACTTTCGCCCTTCACCTCTTCAAATACTTGTGAGTCTAGTTCCAGCTTTTTGCAAAAGTCGTTAAGCGACACTTTTCCTTCAAAAACAAACGTATCGCTGTCAATTTCCTGGAAGAAGATGTCGTTAGTGTCATCAAATTCATCATTGATTTCCCCGATGATTTCTTCAATCAAGTCTTCCAGGGTCACGAGTCCTGATGTTCCCCCATATTCATCCACCACAATGGCCATATGGACACGCATCTTTTGGAAGTCTTTAAGAAGGGCATCAACCTTTTTGGTTTCAGGCACAAAAAAACTTTTACGAATCAGGTCTTTCCAGGCAAAGTCTTCGTCTTTTTCGATGAAAGGTAGAAGATCTTTGATGTACAAAACCCCGGAAATATTGTCAATTGTCTCTTCGTAAACGGGTATCCTAGAATAACCGCTCTTGTTGATTTTGTCCATCAACTCGTGGAAGTCCATTTCCACATCCACTGCAGTGATGTCCATCCTGCTTCGCATCACTTGTTTTACTGTAAGCGTCCCGAAGTTTACAATGCCTTTCAATATATCTTTTTCCTCATCTGGGGTGTCCTCCGTCGTAAGTTCAAGCGCCTGATTAAGTTCGTCCACAGACAGTGAGTAGCCTTTTTGCTCTACGCGTTTTTCTATGAGATTGCTGAATGCCATCAAAAACCAAGAAATCGGCTGAAGAATGGAGGAGAAAAAACTTAAAATTGGAGCTAAAGTCAATGCAAATGGGATTCTAGCTTGATTCGCATAGACTTTGGGAACGATCTCACCAAAGAAGACGATGGCAAAAGTGATCCCAACTGTCTGCACCAATATCACGATAATACCAGTAGCATTCATACCAAATAATGACCAAGTAATAAAAGTTGTCAAAGTGACAATTCCGATGTTGATCAGATTGTTGAGAATGAGAATGGTACTTAGTAATTTTTTGGGATTGGCTAGGAGAATAGCTACTTGTCTCCCACGTTTTGGTTCGGATTCCTGAATGGAGATGATTTCTTCATTATTGAGAGAAAAAAAAGCAACTTCGGAGCCGGAGGCTAGGGCAGACCCTATTAACAGAATTACCAATATTAATCCGTTGATAAAGAAATAACTAAATGATGGCTCGATAACTTGGGCAATCAAGTAGTAACTCGGATAGGGGTCGTCCATGTAGGCGAAAAGATGTTCGGTGCAAAAATAAGCAATTCCCCTGAAAATCAACTTCAGGGGAATTAAGAATCAATTAAAACGGCAAATCATCGTCGGTGTCATCCAAGACTAAATCGGGACCTGAATTTGCTCCCGCATTTGCTGTTTGTGGTTTTGGGTTTGAAGCTGGAGCCGCATTTGAAGGCTGATTTCCACTTGCGCCATCAGGTTTTCCGCCAAGCATAGTGAAGCTGAGGACTCGGATTTTTGTTCGGTATTTGTTTTGTCCTTGATCATCCTGCCAAGTATCAGTCTTGATTTTGCCTTCTACGTAGAGTTGTGATCCTTTTTTGAGGTATTGTTCTGCTATTTTCGCTTGACCATCCCACATTTCCAAGTCATGCCATTCGGTCTGATCTACTCTGTTACCGTTCCTGTCTTTGTACGATTCGGTTGTAGCTAGCCTTAATTTAGCTACTGCTTTGTCTCCTTCGAGGTATTTTACCTCAGGATCTGCCCCAAGATTACCTACTAAAATTACTTTGTTTACTCCTGCCATGATTTAATTTGTTTAGGTTGAAAAATTGAAAGCAATGAAGTTACTCAAATCCCTTGATCGTTCAAAAAATTCACAATCAATTTGGGTTTTGCCAAATACTCAATTTCATTTTCTGACACCAAGAGATAACCTTCGTCTTCACACCATTGAGATAATTCAGGATACTTTTCGGTTGGGATATCCAATTTTGAAAAATTTGCATTCAATTTTTGATGGGATAAAATATGTCGGTAATTCTTTGGCAAAGCATGAGGTTGTTCGGTTGTTGGGAAATTTAATTGAGTGGTCTGATCTCCCATTTTTTCTTCCAAAGGAAAATCATGAAGTCCCTCCCAAATATCACCCGCCTTTCGTTTGTTCCAGACATAGTCTTTCCCACATCGTATCACGTAATAATGCAGATTACGCTCCCGCACCTTGGTTTTGTTGATTTTGACCGGCAATTCTTTTACCATTCCTTTTTGATAGGCAAAGCAGGAAGACATGAGTGGGCAAGATTCACATTCAGGATTTTTCGGAATGCATAATCTCGAGCCAAAATCCATCATAGCCTGATTGAACTCGCCTGGATT
>CAYTXN010000001.1:0-52230 GCA_964441195.1 uncultured Limnohabitans sp. | reverse complement strand
GTGAATTCTGAACTATTGGGAATTTGTGAAAAGGCTGAATATACCGGGAATTCAGGCCAGTGAGAAGGAAATTCTTTTCTTCGAGTAAGGAGGGTAATCTTCTCATATCCCATTAATAATAAATTAGAAACATGTCGGGAGCCAATAGATCCTAATCCGATAACCAGTATATTATTTAGGTTTTTCACTTAATGCTTAATTCTTTTTGACTACAAATTATTGCAGAAAATGCAGAATGTTTTGTTTTAAGGTAATATTATTGTGCAAATGCTTTTTCAACGCCCAGAATGATAAAAATCACATCCGTCGCCCAGGTGGTGAAACCTTTGGTGCTATTTTATGTCTTTTTAGGTATTTTATATTGGGTGTTTTTTCTGGCTCCGGGGGAAGGAGATGAAGGCTTGATGTCTCTTTACCTAGAGGAAGGAAAGCACCAAGGGTTCTATTGGCTTATTCAAGCTGGAAACTTTTCACTTCCCTATTCCCTGATAGTTTATCCTCTGTGTTTGATCTTTCCGTGTTATATGGCTCTAAGAATCAGCAGTTTAGCCGGTTCGTTATTTTTATTTTTTTACCTAAAACGCAGGTTGAATTTCAAATCTCAAAGTTTCAAAAACCATATTTTATTTTATTTATTTTCTGGGTCTTTTCTCTTGGGAACCAATGATAATCTCCTTTTTTGTCTTTTAACGGTTTTTTTTACTGAAGTCTTCCTTGTGTTAATGAAAAGACAAGAAAGAATTCCACTCTACGCATTAGCCTGCATGGTCACCGCTCTTTTTACAAGAATGATGGCGATCATTTATTTTCCAGTAATCATTTGTGGGTTGTTTCTGGTATATTTTCGAAAAGTAATTTATAGAAAGGAATACCTGACAGTTTTCGCGACTGGGTTTCTATGGTTTGGTTTGAATATTCCCTCCATTCAATCAAATGGGCTAATAAGTTTTGACAACAAAGACACCATTTTCCAATTGGGTCTGACATGGGTTCAAAGACAGTATCTTTCTCAGATCTATGCCAATGAAGGCAAAATCCCACAATTCAGTCATGTGACTTGGGAACAGACATTAGAATATGTTCAGGAAAATGGGGATGAAAGTCTTCCAAAAACCAGTCTAGAGGCAATATTATTTGACATTTCATTTACTCTAAAGGAGTTTGTCAAAGATTTCATTTATATGGTTTATTCGGGATTTAGACAAAGTGGACTTGCTGTTATGTTTCCCTTGATAGGACTTTCTCTTTATTTTAAAACCGGAAATCGAGGCTATTTCTTTCTTGGTGCATCTCAATTATTTACAATGCTAGCAATTTCATTCCTGATTATATCCTATATAGAGATTCGATGGCTTGCACCTGTGTTTATCATGGGGATAATTGGTTTGGAGAGCATGATTCAATCCTCCAAGCGAACAACCAACTATTTTGATATGTGTAATCAATGTATCCTCCTTGCGTTGGGAATTTATGGTTCTTGGCGATACATCAGCCTAATCAAAGCAACTCAAATTTTTCAATCTTTGATTTGAAATATTAAGTTCTTCAATTTTTTCTTCAGGCTGTTTGGAAAAAGCTGTTTGATATGATCTATAGGGGCCATACCCTCAGGAAATTTCATTCTAAAGGGCGAATCCCTTTGATATTTCCAATACAAGGATTTCAAAGGATGGGGATCTGAATAATGCCAGGGTTTACTTGGGCCTGTAAAGTGTATACAGACTGGAGATTTCTTTGCGTCAGTTATTTCTTCACGGGTCCAATTGGTGTTTTCCAAATCGAAATCCTCCCTAAAAAGAATAGATTGCTGATTGAATTTTAAGGGTATTTTTTTCCAATTCCCATTTAAAACCGCATTCAATGCACATTGATCCACAAATCTGATTTTCTCTGGATTTTGACTTATAAATTCAAATGCTTTTTTTCCTATTTCTTGGTTTCTCCAGTTTAGAGCATTTATTAGCATCACACCTGAATTGAAATACCTTGCTCCTTTGTTCATGCCTAACTCATCTTTCCAAATGAAAATGGGATCTTCTACCGCACCCAATACTTCATTTGACAGATCAATATCAAGTAAAGGAAGCAGGGAACCATTGCAAATGATATCCGAGTCTAGGTAAAGAAATTTGGTATCCGGGATTAATTCGGGGATCAAAATCCGAAAATAGTTTGCAGGTGAAAAGTGATGCAGAATAGGAAAAGTAGAAAAGTCACTTTCATTCACTGGAATAATGGAGAAGGAAGAGCCTAACGAATCTACTAGACGGCTGACTTTATCGGTCCAGACTTTTTCATTTGAGGTGGAAAGTAGATAAAACCTAAAGAAATGATCAGGGTTATTTTTGATCACTGAGATCAGCGTGACCACAGCGAAGTTTTTGAATTTTCCATCCGAACAAAAAACGATTGGAATTGGGAAAGTTTTTTTTTTCAATGCAGTCATTTTAAATATTATGATTATCCGCAAACCTGCCAATAGGTTAGAAGTTTGCTTTAGAAGATGCGGTAAATCGACCACAGACGACGGTCTACAGTCCACAGCACGTTCTAATGACCTACAAACAATATTTAATCAGGTTACTGGTAAGAAAGCGGATATACAGCTTAAATAATAAAAAATAAAGATTATTTGAATTTTAAAACATTCTAAAAGCTTAGCTCTCTGACAAAGCAGACTCCATAATTAGCATGTCGAAGTAGGTGTCGCGTATGTAAACTTCCGGTATCTTTAAGATTCTGGTCATGGTCTCCGCCATAAAGAAAACCAATCTGATTTTGGGAGTAGTTTTGGTGAATCTCCTTCCAAAAAGGCAATTCAGGAAGACTACCTAAGGTGGGTTCGTCCACTCCAATTTTTCCGAAGAGAATGAAATCCCAATTTTTAGCCTGGATTGATGCTCGGACTTCGTCATCCGTCCAAACTTTGATTTCATCCGGATGAGACCTTTCCAGTCTCCGAGTATAACCAAACCCTTTTCCGTAAAGTTTTAGTGCCTCCTTTTCTGGATAATCTTGATAAATAGGTTTTAATTCAGGATAAGAAATGCAAATTCCACCCGATTCTTTTAAGACCCTGTTGAGCCCAATAAAAGTGAATTCTCTCGAATAATTTGGATTTGGATCACAGGTTAGCATCAGGATTTTAGAACCAAGGGGTAGATCCACTAGCTGCAAAAACTTTTTCCCCATTGCCTCAGAAGAGCTATGGTTTTTACCAAATTCAAGGATTTCTGCAGAAATTTTTCTGTAGAGCTCCTCGTATTCAGTAGAATCTTTCCAAGGAATCAAGTCTTGATTAACTTGTCGAAGTAGTGCTTTAGGTAAATTAGCCAAGGTATCCTCTGGACAAGAATCAATATCTCTAAAAACCGGAACACAACCATTTGCGATAATTTCATAATGTCTCAGGCAATCCCAACCTCCCTTTTTCCATGTAAATGCAAACCGCGCAGATTGATACATCTCGTAATAGGCAACTTCTGAATCAAATCGGTAAGTTTCCTTAAGTCCAGGAATTACCTCGGCCCATACTTTTTCCTTTACTGGGATTTGGTCCAGAAAAAGTTCCGAAGGGTAGGAATATCCAAAGGCATGGATCCTCTTTTTCCGGTTTTGAATATCAAAGTAAGTAGGATAGTATCGGTTTAGAAATATATAAAATCGGTTGCGAATTACGGCCTGATAATTCCCGAGTTTGGCTTTTACTTTATCGGTGAAATTCACGTAGATGAATTTTTTATACTGGAAAGTTGTCGAAGTAATATCAATCTTTTCCTAAAACCTTTAATCAGATATCTGCCAAAATAAAAGCTTGCTTTGGGGATTGCAATTTTCTCGATTTCCGTGAGCACTTTCCACATATCCGCTGCATTACCGAAAAATGAAGTGGACTGAGATCCCTGCCTAAACCTATAATTCGAAAGCGGAAGATTTATTCCTTTTGCTGTAAATCCCTGCTTCAAAACCCAAAGATGAAATACGTAATCTTCAGCCTTGACCAGATTAGCCTCCACAATTGGGACCTCCACTCTATCCCTATCGATCATTAAGGTGATTATTGAAAATGCAGGATTACCAAGTAGTTGCCTATAGTTAACCTCGTTTTGAAAAGTAACATTACCTTTACCCATGTACTCCCCGGCTTCACTGATTCGTTGAAACATGGTGAAGGAAATAGGAACGTCTCCTTCCAACATAAATTCTACTTGAATCTTTAATTTTTCGGGCTCAAACGTATCGTCTGAGTCAAGAAAACATAGAAATCTACCTTTCGCGTTTTTGATTCCCCGATTTCTTGCAGCAAGTGCGCCACTATTTGAACTTAGTGAAATGATATGAATCCTAGGGTCTTCAATAGCGAAAGCCTTGCAGACAGCTACGGATTTATCCAAGGAGCAATCGTCAACCAAGATTAATTCCCAATTCGTATAGGTTTGATTTTGAATAGATTCAATGGTCATTCCTACATATTTCTCTGTATTGAATACAGGGACGACTATCGAAATCAAGGGGCTTTGATTCATCAAGCTTCTGGAAGATTTAGCGAATTTTTTAAAAAATCGGCAAATGTCTTACTCCAAAATTGAAGCGAATTTTTCTCGAATTCCTTACTAAGATTTCTACTTATTCTTGAATACAATTCAGGATCGGAGGTTAGCCTAATAGCTGCTTCTGCTAATTGTTTTGGTTCACCTGGCTTTACAAATAGACAGGTTTCTTCATGTTTTAACTCATTTGCAATGCCACCAACTTGAGTTGATACCACTGGAAGGGCAAAAGCTCTAGCCTCGTTAATTATCTTTGGGAGGCCTTCACTATAGGAAGATATCATCAGCAAATCATGACTTTTGTATGCTTCAAATAAGTCTTTTCCAAAGGGTACATAGCCTACAAAAGTGACTTGATTTCCCAATCCAAGATTATTTACCAGGTTGGAGGCTTCCAACTTTGAGATTCCATCACCGATGATACTGAGGCTGACGTTTTTTTCCACTGAAATAAGTTTCACAGATTGAATCAACACCTCTAGGCCTTTTTCGGGTTCCAGCCTCCCTACAAACAAAAGTTTTACATGATCAAACAGTTTGCCTTCTCTGGGTTTCTCAGCAAATTCTTCCGGAACGATCGAATCACTTATAAAGGTGGAATTGACAAAATCAGGCGAAAGTTTTCGGTACATCTCCTCTCCTACTGTTACCAAAATAGCATTTGGATGAAAAAAGGAAGCATATCGATAGACAAGTCGAGTAAACATTATCCCAAGTGTTCTTTGTACTCCCTGATATCTAACTTTTATCAATGCTTCTAAGTTTTGTCTTACGAAAAGCACAATAGGCTTTTTAGATCCGAACATCCATATTATCAGAAAACTGATTGGATGAGGCCAGGTAAGCCAAAACAAGTCAAATTTCTGAAGCTCATCCTTAAACAGTTTGTAGGACTTCCAAAAAAGGCTTGGTTTTTTAAGAAAATCTGATACACTGCTGTAATAGGGCAGTTCTAAAAGTTGATCAGCCTGATCCGAAAAAAAATAAAATCCTTTGGTTGACTCCAAAGCTACTCTTGAGCCTAGTTTGAAGTATTCGAAATGGTTTTGGCAAGTCGCTTTAATAAAAAGAATATGGGAGTCGTCGGAGTAAATAGAATTTTCCATTCTTTTGAGAATGAAATCGTTATACGCAAAAATTTTCATAAAAATTCGTCCTATTTGGGAATCATTCGGTTACTGAATCTCCAAAATCTCTGGAAGTTTTTCTTTAGCCGGATTGGTTTGAGGCTTTGGTCTGGAAATTTGGAAAACACTAACGCATGACACCCCCATGAGTAGTGGAGTGATATAGGTTCTTGTGGCCGAATGAAAGGTGGCCAAAAATCCAAGTAAGAAACAGGCCACCAACAATCCTTTGCTTATATAGTCAGGAGCGGCATTTCTGTTTAGGATAAAGACTATTAAAAAGAGTATAAAGATGATTAATCCCAGGATACCGTGTTCTGCTAATAATCTCGATAGTTCTACGTGCGGTGCATACCCTTTATAATCATTTCTCAAAAAAGTAGATGCCCCTACTCCCACCCCCATGGTGGGATATTCAGAGAAAAGCTCCACGTCTTCCATGAAAATATCTGAACGGTTAGTGGTGATTTTATTTAGATTCTTATCAGCGCTACCTGCAAGGGTCCCCTGGGTTTCACCTTGGTATCTAAGCAAAAGCATCCCTCCTGTGATCGTATTGGCAACGATCATCACCAAAAAGAGCAAAACCCCCAATGGAATCACATATTTCTTAAAATTTGGGATAGCCATTTTCTTTCTTTCTCTTGCAGAAAGTCGAGTTAGATAGTACATCAATACTATGATCCCGAAAAACCCACCAATCATCCCCCCTCTGGAAAAGGTTAACAATCCTTGAATTGTCAATAAAGCAAGTACTATTAGATCCATCCACTTGTAACCCGTAATCCTGTAACTCAATAAAATACAGGAGGCGAGTAAAAATACGCCTAGTCCTAGAATGGTGGATATTTGGTTGGAACCAAAGCCTCCAGCAGTAGCAAAATTAGCACCAAGTTCGAATTCTACTGAATCAAGATCAGGGGTTCGAATGATGGTAAAGACTAAGACAGATATGATAGGATAAAGCATTAGTTTGGACCAACTTATGAGCGTTTTAAGACTGATGGTGATTGCAGAAAAAAACCAAATTGCAGCACCTATATTCAGCAGTCCCAAAAGATTGAATTTAACATCATTGAACACTACCATACCACTTTCATCAAAAAAGGCGGCAGGAAGTGCTAAAATGATAATAATCAATCCCAAACTCCCCTTGGCTGTAAAATTTTTAGACAATAAGAGTCCCAGTGGACAGAGAAAAAGTAATATGTACTTTCCCAATTCATAAGGTAAAAATGGGTCTGCTTGTGCCAAACGTCCCAACGCCTCGAATGAGGCAAAGTAAATGATGATCTCAGCTATCAGTCTAGGACGATCTTTATTGTTTACATTGAAGAGATTTATAAAAGAATATAATAACGCAACGTAAAAAAATCCTACCACAGGGAAAGCACTCACAGTAGCCGCTACGCCTAGCAAAGCATGCACAATAAACCAAAAAAAGGAGTACTTATATTTTTTAATTTCAGCTAGAAATACGCTCATTTACTTATTCTTGGTTTATTAGAACACTATACTCCTCAAAAAAATTATTTCCCCCAAACTCGATAGTAACTTTTTGTTTAAAGTGCTCTGATTTCAAAATTACTTCCTCAGGATTTTCGATTATTTGGTTCATTTGAGAGATCAGTGAGCTAACATCTTTCGGAAAAGACAAATAGCCACAACGACCATTTTCCAACAATTCTGGACAAGCACCCACCGCAGAACACAATACAGGAATTCCACTCAATCCAAGTTCTAAGACTGAAACAGGTAGTCCTTCCACATCAGAAGAGAGCACTGCGAAGTGAGCCTTGTCAAACCAGTCTTTTAAAGAAATGACTGGACCCGTTATTGTGATTTTTTCTTCCAGTTTTTCAGCGTGAATCAAATCCAGAACTTCTTGAAGATACACTAAATCAGTAGTAGTTCCGATCAATGCTAGTCTAAATTCAGGGTGCTTTTCGACAACTTTAGAAAATGCCAATATCAAACTTTTATGATTCTTCGGCTTTTTCAAGTTGGCCACTGATATTATCCAATTTAACCTGCTCCGGTCTATCTTTTCCTCTGATATTTTTTCGGGAAAATTACCAATAAATTTACTTTGCGGAATCTTGGGCAATTCTTTTTTTATCCATTCCAACAACTCCGAATTAACTACAACAACTCGATGAATCAACCTTTGAATGTTCTTTACTTGCTTTCCAAACCGACCGTTGTCTGAAGAAAATCCACCATAATGGGCGTGCCAAACTACAAGTGTATTTGGAAGAAAAATCCCCAAAAATGCTGCCCAAAAAATTGAAGAATCATGGGCATGCAAAATCGTTGGTTTAAATGCCCTTATTTTTTTCAATAGTCCAAAAAAGGAAACGACATCGAGTGTGCGCTTTTTGGAAAGTATGATCAAAGATGATTTATCTCTAACAAGTTCCTCCAGAGGGCCCCCTTTCCTTGAGGAAATGAGTAGATTTTGAATCCCTCTTTCAGAAAAAAGATTGGCCAGATTCACTGCCATTTTTTCTCCTCCCCCAACATCAAGCGAATCTATGAGTTGAATTACTCTCATTCAAATTTCTCAATTTCACTTTGAAATTTCTCTAAAGTAAACTCCCTAGCCCAATCCATAGCTGCGTTGCTTTTCTGAAAGAAAAGAGTTTCATCTTCCAAAATCGGTAACATGGCTCGAAATATTTCCTGAGGATCATTCTGTAGTAAGACCCCCCTTTCCCCATTTTTCCCGACCATTTCAGGCACACAGCTCACAGCTGAAGTAAAAGGTACACATCCCCAAAACATCGCTTCAGCTACTGCCTTTGGCCATCCTTCGGTTCTCGAAATAAAAATCAAAAAATGCGATTTCTTCAAAATCTCTTTTATCTCATCAGCGGTGACATTACCTAAAAACAGCACATGATCCGAAAGACCTAGTCCAGATGAAAGTTCCTCAAGTTCCTGCCGCATAATCCCATCTCCACAATAAATAAATTCAAAATCAAAGGCTTTGTCTAAGAGGATTTTACTCAAATAAATGCCGATTTCTGGATTTTTCCCATCATAGATAGCTCCTACAAATACCAGCCTGAGTTTATCCCTGAGAGAAGGTTTAGTGAAGGGTTCAATTTCTTCGTTTTTGTAACTTGCAGTGAAGAAGGGGACTACATTGGTGGTGCTGTCAGACCAGTTGCCATAAACTAAAACCTTTGCATGATGAGTCAAACTTGTCGAATTAGCAATCCATCTTTGAATTTTGTAAGTCAAAGGCTGAGTGGACTCCGGATCCCAATTCCCGGCATATTTTATCGTTTTGAATTTCCACGGAAAAAGGACTTGAACAAACATGGCCAGAAGACCCATATTACCTGGAATTCTGATGTGGATATGGTTTGATTTCCCCATCGCTATAAAAATCTTAATCAAAATATAGGGGATTTGAATTAATGCTTTAAACCTTGCCGACCAAGATTGGATGTGGTAGGCCGGCACCGATGCAAATTTCAGATTTGGATGATCATAAGCTAAATCTATTTTTCCCGGAAGCTGGGTGGTAATCAAAGGTGCAAGGACTGTTACTTTGTCTTTATTTTGATTCCAGAGATTCATTTCCCTGACGTAAGGACCATAGGCATAGTACTTTCCATCTTGAAAAAAATGATGGACGCATGTTATGATCAAAAAATTACCCATTGGCAATTAAACGGTAAAAACTAATGTTTTCATCAATAATAACATCGAAGCCGAAATTCTCTTGAACGGTAGTTCTAGCAGCGTACGAAATTTCTTTTTTTCGTCCAAAAGCACAAAAGGCCTCATCAATAGCTGATGCGATACTTGAAACTTCAAGGGGATTACATAGAAAACCATTGACTCCATGCTGGATTGTTTCAGGTCCCGGGCCCCTATCTGTAAAAACAACGATTTTACCCATCGACATCGCCTCTGGCGCAACTATTCCCTGCGTCTCCATAAATGATGGGAAAATACAAATCTCTGCACTTCGGTAAATATCCGGAATTTTTTCATGAGGCACGGGAGGGTGGATTCGCACTTGGGAACCTAATTTTTTTTTGATTTTATTCCGGATCATTTCTTTGTAAGAATCACCGTTTGGATAGTACCAATCCTTACCATATATATCCAATTGGACATTTGGATATTTTTTCTTCACCTCCAGAATGGCTAGCACAAGGTTTTCAACTCCTTTTTTCTCACATACGGTACCAACAAAAACGAGACTATGGGGATTTGGATTAGTTGTATCGGGAGAAAAATTGAATTTGAGGGTATCTATTCCATACCTGATTTTCTTTACAGGTTTATCGTTATAGCTTAAAAGTTTTCCAGTATGCAGGTAAACGTAATCTGAAACGGCAATGAAGCCATCGGCTTTTTCGAATGATTTTTTTTCTTGAAGCCCTTTCCAAAAATGTACTCTTCTGTTTTCGGCCTCGGCAAAAAAATGGTGGCCTCCGTGAAGTCTAATTATGAACTTGACGCCTTCCGGTTTCTCCAAAAAAGCGAAAGCTAGTTCTGATCCCTCTACTATATCGAAGGCTTTTTCTTCGTGGAGTTCCTTTATTTTTCTATTTAATCCTTTAGCAATCCACCACCAACTAATCCCTGGAATTCGAGGATTTGGAATTCTGATTATTCTAACCCCGTCAATATTGCTTTCTTCATAAGTATTAGAGTTGTTGGCCCCCAAAACTGTCACTTGCAAACCATTTTTCACCAATTCCGGAAGAAAAGTTTGTAAAAACACGCCAACCCCTCCCGGATTTAGCCCAGGTTTAGGGTATTCATGTGTTAAAAAACAAATATTCATCAATTAATAGCCTTAAATTGAAACAACCAATCAGAGATTCTTTGAGATGCCAAAATCCCATCTTCTTCAAACACAATTTTTTCTTTCCATTTAATTCTATCCGATCCCACTTTGGATGGATTGTCAATCACTTCAAGGATTTTGGTTTCGATTTCTTGAGGAGAATTTATCCACCCCACTGGATTTAAGCCATCCATAGTCCTGAAATGCTGGAATTTATAAGTTCGTTTGATGGACCAAGGGTGTGATGGCATTATGTCATAGTTGACATATAATCCCGGCTTGTTAAACTGGGCAAAATCTAGAGCCATAGTGGAACCTACGTTTACGACCGCAGCACAATGCCTAGCAAGATTTACCAGAATTGCGATGTCCTCATAATAGGGAAAGAATGTGTTCCAAACCTCTCCATGTTTCCATTTTGGAGGCATCAACACAATATTTGGAAACTGTTCCAACACATCTACATACCTCTGGTGTCCTTCGACAGGTACCGGACGGAATAGAACTTGAATATTTTCTTGTTGCTGCAGGTTTTCAGCCAAATCTCTCAAATACATTGGGTCATGTGGAGAAGTAAGACTATCATCTCCTGAAAAACAGATCCAATATTTTTGTGGGTCAAGTCCATTTTCTGAAGCAAATTCCTCTCGGGACTGAAAAATCTCCTGATTTTTATAAAAATCAAACTGGGGTGTACCTACTATATGAACCCTGTTTTGGTCAATATTTGGAAAATAAAATTCAAGTTCCCCTTTCATATAAGTGGACCAAACCAGGTAATCATCTGCACGGACGGGAAGTCTGCCTTTAGGTAAATTATCCCATGAAAATATAGCTGCCACGGTTTTGATCCCCATATCCTGTGCAGCTAGCATGGCGATTCCAGCATTTGGCATTCGCTGATGGGTACAGAAAAGAATATCGGGCTTTATGCTTTCCAGTTCCTTTTTGTATTTGAAATATGCCCCTGATCTTCTATTTTTTGACTTGATAATATCCTCCACTGCAACAATTTGATCAAAGGATTTAATTGTTTTTCCAAGAACTTTCGATATCATGATCGATATTTTCCCTTTAAGCGTTTTTTTGGGTAGCCAATTATCCAGAATAGTAGGATTGTTAAGTCTTTTGGTGTTTAAAGCTAACCGAGCGTAACTGACACTGTCTCGCAGAAGTTGGGCAATCGGATCTTCTCTATGGTTGAAAAATGGAAATTCTTCAGGGTGAATTCCTGCATGCAGTTTTTTTGATTGTTGGATTACCTCAGGATCAAGCGCATGCCAAATAATTACCTCCGCCCCTCCTTTGTGGATCAGTGGTAAAATGGGAGAATACAGGTAGTTTCGGATACCTACTCCGTCAGGGATTAGAAAGCAAACTCTCATTTTAAATTTTTCAGATAGTCTTGAATAGAGTTAACTTCTTCCAAATTTTGAAAAAAAAGAGGCTTTAATTTCAGAATTTGATCCTCCGACAAATCCCACCATTTCAGTTCGAGCAACTCTGCTATAATTTTTTCTGAAAATCTTTTTCTAAGCGGTTTGGCGGGATTTCCTGCTACGATAGTGTAGGGTTCGACATGTTTAGTAACAATCGAACCTGCAGCCAAAATAGCACCATGGCCTATTTCTACTCCTGCTAAAATAATAACTCCATGGCCTACCCAAACATCACTACCAAGCTTGATGACACTCTCAGTTTTCAAGGTTTTGAGCTCACCTTTAAATAGCTGTTTATTGATGTAAGTGGTCAAATGGGAAATTGGATGATTGGTTGGATGGAAAGCGACATCTCTACCTATTTGACTGTAATTCCCAATGTTTACCTTGCCTCCAAAATAGTTGTTGGTTCCAAGTGTAGTTCTATATCCTAATTTGGTCCTATCGGCAAATGCACAATGTTCTGGTATTACATTTTCTCCTCCAAAATCTACAAAATGAACCCCTGTTGTCCAGAATGAGATTTGATTATTATTCCCAATACGATATGTGCTTTTGTAAAGCTTTTGGAAAAACCTTCTGAATTTGTCTGGAATTCTCATTTAGTATTTCTCTTTCATGCCCAAAGTCCAAAAGAATTGCTTTCGCAACCTGTAAAAAAGATTTACCCATAAAAACTGTCCAAATTTTACTTCAATATTAGAGAAAGGATGAGCAACTGGAATTATTTCAGGTTCGGAAGTATTTTTTCCCGAAATCTTGATTTCTTCAAGTTTATCATGCATCCACTTGGCAGGTGTATTTCCCATATGATAAGCAAAGTTACCCAATGTGGCCAATCGGAGAAACCCTCCCAGGTCGTTGGGCTCATCCAAATAGGCCTCTTCACTGCCGCCCTGAACTCTAAACTCGCATACATTAGTCGGGCTATGTTCAAAAACCTCTTTACGGAAAGTTCCCACAAAATGCCCACAACCGACTACCGCTTCTTTTTTATTAACTGAAAGTACCAGGTATTTTCTTAAATGAACTGGGTCAAACAACTTTGAACCAACACTTTTCTGAAAATTATCCATTCCCTCTGGGTCTAGAACATCCCGAAATTTGATTTTGGCTTTAAACAATCCGTAATATAAAGTAGTCCCTGTACTATAGAGATACCCCTTGCTAGTCGGGACAGGAGAAACCATACCCGCTTGAGGAAAATTTTTAAACACATTAATACTCTCCTCTTGCCATCCTTTAAGAAAGAGCACATCAGAATCCGAAATGGTTATCAGTGGCTCAAGGTTACTTTTGACTATGGAGTAGATCGCATTGATTTTCCCCAAATTTTCTCTGGTGAAAAAGACTTGATCAATAAGCGGATTAGCGTCCTTATATGAATAGATCAATTGCTCAACCTCCTTACAGCAACCATTGATAATTATAGATATCCTAGTTTTATCATGAACCGTATATAGGACTGATTCAAGGCAGAGTTTGAAAACTTCTTGAGCATGTTTGAAATATTCGTCTTCCAAATTGGGAATGTAAACCGAAAGAATCACCCGATGTGAAGATTGAAGTATAATCTTGTTACTTGTTTTAGACGGATTTACTCCTTGTCTCATTTCCTATTTGATTGATCCAACATAGTTGCTATTTGCTTTTTCAATTTTGCATTGGAGTAATTTTCAAGATACCTCCTCCGTATACCGGATTTGGTTTCCAGAATTTTCTCAGGGGGAAAAGTAGAATAGTTGGTGATCTTCTTGAATAGTTCTTCCGAGTTATAATAAATGAGATCGGAATTATTCAGTCGTGTTCTCATTGCTCCAACCGGTCTTGTAAAAATAATTTTCCCAGAAGCCATTGCTTCAATCCCAGTCATTGGGCCAGTTTCTTCCGAACTGTTGATGATAAGGGCATCAATTTGCGAATAAACATCTGAGATTTTATCAGGTGCTACAAATCCCCCAATTTTCACATTTGATAAACCAAGTTCATCTATTCGATTTTGGTAGGTTGCCTGAAGCAATCCAGTACCAAAAAGAATCAGGGTATGATCTGGCAGTCTGGCAAATAGGGTAATGATTTCTTCCATCTTCTTAACCTCCATAAAAAGACCGATCATGGCAAATACTCGAAGATTACTGTCCATTTTAAGCTCTAAAAGGCTCTGTTCCAAAAGTGTAGTTTGATCAATGTAAGTTTTTGAAATGCCATTTTCAAAGTCTGGAAACAATTCAGGTGCATGGATAACGTAATTTCTAAATGCCGCATATTGCTGTTTGCCGTGATTTTTTAAAGGACAAAAATCATGAATTGTACCTGTGAACCGGATGGAGACAGGAACGGCCAAATCTGATTCAAAAATCCGAAGTTCTCTGGACTGATGAGTTATAAACAAAACAATGTGATGAAACGAATAGGCAAAATTTCTCCACCTTTCTGAATTATAAAAATGATTTCGTTCTGTTCGAAAAAATTTAGACCCCCAAGCCCGAAGGATAAATTGCCTAAGATTTGGGAAAAGTTTCCAAATAGTTGGAAAAAATAAATGTACTGATTCATGCATTTGGGCATTTTCCAATGAGAACCTGCTATTGAACATGGAAAACACGTTAACATCGTAATTTTCTTGTTCCAATAATCTAGTCCAAACTCTCATTTCTTCAAACCTTCCTCCTAAGCCTTGGTCATTGATGGGACCAACCAAAAGAACCCGTTTCTTCAAAATCAAAATTCTTGAAGCTTTACCATCCTACTGAAATAAGGGTCTTCCTGCATCAAGGATTCAAAATTCCCAGAAGAGCTAATTTCACCATCTTTTATTAAGTAGATGCAATTAACATTTCGAATAGTACTAAGTCGATGGGCAATTAAAAGCAAGGTGTACCTTCCTTGGAGCGAATTGATATTCTCCTGGATTACTTTTTCAGAATCGCTATCCAAGGCAGATGTAGCTTCATCAAAAACAATGATTTCGACTTCTTTGTACAATTCTCTGGCAATTGAAATACGCTGTTTTTGTCCACCACTTGCACGGACACCGTTGTCTCCAAGTGGGGTATCTTCTCGAAGTTCCAGACTATTAATAAATTCCTCAAGATTAGCTAATTGCATAGCCTTTTGAAACTTATCAATGTTTTCAGGGTTTTTTTCGGACCAAAAAGTAACATTATTGAAAATTGTATCATTGAAAATCACGGGTTCTTGAGTGATATAGCCCACCTTGTTTCTGAGGTCTTTGATATTCATTTTGGATCTGTCCATTTGATTGACAGATAATAATCCTGATGTGGGCTCGATAAGTCCTACAATTAAATTGACTAAGGTAGTCTTTCCACTTCCACTAGGCCCTACAAAGGCAATTGCCTCTTTCGGTTTTATGTCGATAGAAATATTTTTAAGGATTTCGACTCCGTCTTTAAATCTAAATCCGACTTTTTGAAGGCTAATTTCTCCCAATCCGGTAAAATTTTTAGTTTCTTTTTCCTCCTCTTTCCCACCATCAAACATTTGGATCATTTCAGTGGTGGCTACTATTCCTCCAAATTGAGAGATGAACATTTGCCAACTGCTTTGGATGCTTATTACATAATTGAGTGCTCTATAAAAGAACAATAAACTCAAAAGAATGCTGGACAAGGTGCCTCCTAAAAAACTAATCTGAATGATAATCACAATTACGACTATGAGCAAAATTATCGGTTCTCGAAGGCCATTCAAAAGTGAATTGTAAAACCCGATCCTTTTCTGAAGATTCTCAATTTCATGAATTTGGTTGACCAGTTTATTTTTGTATTTAGAAAAGTAGGCAGTTGCCTTTAAATACTTGAAATGTTGTACAGCTTGGATTAAGAAGGACTGAAACAGGTGACCTTTGGCGGAAATTTTGATCGATGCTGATTCGGTTTTCTTAAATAAAACTTTGAAAATCAAATTGGAAAGAAACCCTCCAAAACTTACCAGCAGTGCAAATTTCCAATCAGAAACAAAAGCAAGGCCAGTGTAAACCAACAATAGCACTGCATGCTGAAGAGTATTGAAATAACTGATAAATGCACCGGTGACTTTATATACTTCGCCGGAAAGTGTGTTTTGAATTCGTCCTGCATCTAATCCTACAAAATGCTGATAGCTTACCTGCCCCAAGCCATCGAGCATTTGAAATCTCAATTTTTTGACAAAGGATATTTGTAATGATACTTTATAATAGGAATCCAAAAATTTAAAAAATCCTTTCACTAAAAATAAAAAGGTCATGAAAATCAATATGTTACCTATAGTAATACCTATTCCCCAATTACTGAGGAAATCTAACAGGAATGAAAACTCCCCTAAAGTATCGGAGTTTGAGCTAAAATCAGGATCAACAGCAACCTCAAAAAGAGGAATAAACAATGCAAGACCAAGTCCATCTAAAACGCCCACTAGGATGCTTAGAAGAATCAAAAGTAATATCTTGTACCTTAGGTAACCGAAGAAATAGAAGAAGTACTTAAAATTCTTATTTACTATTTTTTTCAAATTCATGGTAATAAAAAAGGGTATTGATCATACCCTCCTTCTTTTAGATATTTTTATTATTTCTTCTTCTTATCATCATCATAATAGCCATATCCATATCCATAAGAGTAGCCATATCCATAGGTGACTTTTGCAGACTCGACCCCATTGAATACAGCAAAAATATTTTTAAGTCCTCTATTAGTTTTTAATCCATTTACCGCATCCACAAATGATCGTTGTGAATAATTTTGCCTAAAAATAAATAAACTACAATCAACCATTCCCATTAAATCCAAGGTCTCACTCACAAGTCCTACAGGTGGAGTATCGAGAATGACAACATCATATATTTTTTTCAAGTTGGAGATCATAACTTCAAATCCATCCGCAAACATAAGTTCGGCAGGATTTGGAGGAATAGGACCAGAAACAATTATGTCCAAATTTGAGTATTCGGTTTTCGAGATTATTTCTTCCCAAGACTCAATTTGACCGCTTAGGTAGGAAGACAAGCCAAGATCATTCGTAAGACCGAAACTGGAGAAAATTTTCGGTTTTCTCATGTCACAACCAACTAGTATAGTTTTCTTACCTGTAAGGCTATATGCGGCCGCTAAATTCATCGCACAGAATGTTTTCCCTTCTCCTGAAATGGTGGAAGTAACCAAGAATGTCAACTGCCGATCCTTTGGAAGAACGAATTTCATGTTTGCTCTCAGCGACCTAAAAGATTCAGAAATACCAGATTTTCTACTATCAAAAACGACTAAGTCAGAATCAGACTTATTTTTCAGTATTGTTCCCAACATTGGGATTTTGAGCTTACTTTCAAAAAACTGAGTGTCCTCTATTTTAGTCCTAAATAGTTCTCGGATGACAATTATTGAAACTGGAAAGAATAATCCAGCGAGT
Source organism: uncultured Limnohabitans sp. (assembly GCA_964441195.1). GTDB lineage: Bacteria > Bacteroidota > Bacteroidia > Cytophagales > Cyclobacteriaceae > Algoriphagus. Next base: position 34,892 of record CAYTXN010000001.1, on the reverse strand, counting down.
AGCGCAAACAGGTAATTCTTAACAGGAGTAGGACTAATTTGCATTCCACCTCTGGCTGGCTCAACAATTTTATTGTTTGCTTCATTTGAGGCTTTAGAAATCGCCGCTTCAGCCCTCCGCTCCATGAGGTAATTATAGATGTTTTCACTTAGGGAAAATTCCCGCTGAATTCGAATCAGATTCTGCTCAGTCTCAGGAAGGCTCTTGAAAGAACTTTCTATTTCAGAAATTCTGGTTTGGATATCAGCCATTAATGATTGGGAGTTGATATCAACGTTTTCCAGGTTCTCTATAATTGACTTATTGAGATCGATGATTTTCCTATTTGCTTCTTTTACTGCTGGGGAAGCCTCTGTTTGAGTTGCCAACATTCGAGACTTCTCAGTTTGCAATTCCAATAAGTTCTTAATTAATCCATTGAGGAATGGATCTTCGATACCTATTCCCGAGGGGACAATCACTTCAGAATAATTTTCGCTGGTAAGGTATTTCTTCAGGTTTTGATAGTAATTTCTTTTGAATCGCTCTTGGGTTAGCTGATTTTCAAATTCTATTAATCTTTCATAAACTGAGCTACTTTCAGAGCTTAGATTATATATTTTATTATCTGATCTAAAATTTTGTAGCTGGTTTTCAAAAAACCTAAGCGAATCAGCCACTCCCGCGACCTGTGAATCAATAAAATCCACGGTCTTACTGGCAGAAATGTTTTTCTGCTCTAATTCCATATCCAATACGGATTCCATCAAGGTATTAAGATAGATTTGGCCTTTATCCAAATTGGAACAAACCAAAGCAAGTTGCATGATTGAAGCCCCACGCTCAACAGGTTCTACATCAAGGGAAGCTGAATAGGAATTAGCTAAGGAGTTCATATCTCTTAATTTAATAAGGATAGAACCTTCAGGATCTGGAGAGACTTTATGGATATTTACTTTCAGTTCATTATTCTCAATCCACTCATTAAATACCCCTTTGAGAGGTTCAGGCTGAAACCCGAAACTAACTTTGCTTCCATTTGGAAGTAGCTTATTATAATTCTCATCAATATACTCTAGGGTATACTCTTTTTCATTTTCCCAAACCACCTTAATCAGTCCATCAATGGTCTGTGGAAACTTCCAATCTACTTCTACTACTACAGGATTGTTGAGATAAATTTCAGTATTAGTAAAGGAACCTTCCTTGAAATATTCAACCTGAAAATCCAAGGTTTCTAGAACTCGGAGAGCGATAGGTCTAGATTTCAAAATAATCACTTCATTTTGTAGTCCCATCCCAGCATTGTCAATTAATGAAGTGGGGCCAAAAAGCGCGAGCGGGTTTTCCTTTTCTTTAATAAAAAATAGGCTATTTACACGATAAAGTGGGCTTGAAATTTTTGTATAAAACCATCCTAATACCAGGCAAATAATTATCGATATAACTATGTATAACCATTTTTGAACGATTTTTCTGTAAATATTTTTTAATTCAAAGGATGAATCTTCAACAGAAAAATCATTCTCATTACTTTCAAAATTCATATGGTCGGTTTTATCTAATAAGAGTTACGATGAGCGCAAAAGTAGACACAGTGGAAGTGATCAAAGCCAGTGTCTGAATAAAATTAGTTCCTGCTCCAAGTTCTCTAACTTTTAAAGGTACTGCATACAGGACGTCGTTAGGACGAATAAAATAATATTCCGAGGATAAAAGGTTTATATCATTCAAGTTGATCTTGTGGATTTGAGAGCCGTCTGGATATTGACGTAACATGATTACTTCGTCTCTTTTTGCAATTGTTGTCATATCACCTGAAGCCGCGATTGCCTCAAAAATTGTCACTCTATTCTGAAGAATTGTCACTTTTCCAGGACTATTAAATTCCCCTAGGGAACTAAATCTAATCCCTCCCAATCTTACTCTCACAAAAAAATCATCTGGAACGAACTGATCTACTTTTTGCTCTATTAAATTTTTAGATTCTTCTGCAGTTAAACCGACAAGTTTGACTTCCCCAATTAATGGAATATCGACCTTTCCTTCTTGATCTAGGGTGTATCCATTCATGTAAAACAGGTCACCACCGTTTTGTCCCATATTCATTGCCATATTTGTCTGCTCACCAGACACAATGCTAAAAATCTGATTCAGTTCTTCACTTGCTGTTTTAATGGTAATTTCGACTATGTCATAGTTTTGAAGTCGATATAATTCCTCTTGATATGGGAATTTTTCACTAGCCGACACTTTGGGGCCTTGAGACTCTAAATCTTGCATGTAAATCAATTTTTTATTGGAAACGCAAGAAGAAAAGGCCAAAAGTGCTATGGCAAAAAGAAACAATGAATATTTTTTCATTTTCAAAACCCTGAAATTTTTTGTGAAGTAAGTCATTTTTTATTTAAACAAAAACTTGGCTACCTGATTGAAACCACCTTATAACCTCGCATCAACCCTACTTTTTTCTAAAAAGCCTTTTACATCAAACACAACTTGTGAAGGTGATTTTTGAATGTTTAAATTGGAGAATTGTTTGTGGGAGACAGCTAGAATAATTGCAGAATAATTAGTGAGGGATGGAGCCTGGTCTCCGGAAATAATCTCTATACCATATTCCTGCTTGACCTCAGCCGGATTTGCCCATGGATCATATACATCCACTTCCATATCAAAAGACTTCAATTCTGTAAAAATGTCGATTACTCTCGTATTTCTCACGTCCGGACAATCCTCCTTGAAAGTAAACCCAAGAATCAAAACTTTTGAATCGATGACCTTAAGGTCTTTTCTCATCATCAGCTTAATCACCTCAGTTGCCACATGTTTTCCCATACTATCGTTCAGTCTACGTCCAGCTAGGATGATCTCTGGATGATAACCTACCTCCTGTGCTTTCTGTGCCAGATAAAAGGGATCCACACCTATACAATGCCCACCAACCAGGCCCGGTCTGAATTTCAGGAAGTTCCATTTTGTTCCGGCCGCCTCTAACACTTCATGCGTGTCAATGCCAAGCAAGTTGAATATTTTGGATAGTTCATTTACGAAGGCAATGTTAATATCCCGCTGGGAATTCTCAATTACTTTAGCGGCCTCAGCTACTTTAATTGAAGATGCTTTGTGAGTACCTGCAGTGATCACCTGCTTATAGAGCTGATCTACATACTCAGCTACTTCTGCAGTACTACCTGAGGTTACTTTCAAGATTTTTGAAACGGTATGTTCTTTGTCTCCAGGATTGATTCGTTCGGGAGAATAGCCTGCAAAGAATTCAACATTGAACTTTAATCCTGAAATTTTTTCTAAAACAGGTACACATTCATCTTCGGTCACCCCAGGGTATACAGTAGATTCATAGATTACCACATCCCCTTTTTTGAGGTATTTACCAATATTCTCTGAAGCTTTAAGCATCGGTGTCAAAACGGGACGATTGTATTTATCCGTTGGGGTAGGAACCGTCACTATAAAAATCTGACAGTCGCTAAGGGCATCTGATTCAAAAGTAGGAAAGAGCCCAATATGTCCATTTTGGGGAACATTGGTAATCAAAACAGAATTTAAAAGTTCATCATCTATTTCTAAAGTATGGTCTTTTCCCAAATGTAGGTCTGAAATTCTCTTTTTATCAATATCAAACCCCACCACGGGGAACTTCTTCGCAAACTCCACTGCCAATGGAAGGCCAACATATCCTAATCCTATAATAGCAATTTTACAATCCTGAATGGGTGTCAACATGAATCTGATAAGGAGTAAATAATTAAAATAAAGGTATATAATTTAAAGCTTCGCCCTTTCGGTCACAAAATGACTTAGCCAAATAATTCACCTGGGGAATGATTTCTTTGCCCATTTAGAATTAAATAATCCTAAAAAATTATTTGGTCAAAAGTAGCATTTACAGGGCTTCATAATGAGTACCAAAATTACTCATTTTGATTGTATTGAAAAAATCATTCTTTGATTAAACGAAAACCACCGCGATTAAAAATTATAAATCAAATTGATTGTCGAGGAGTAGGTAAATCTGGTGTTCCCTCCTTTAAAATCTACAGTGCTGCTAGCATCTCTTGTCCATTGGTAATTGGTTGCTTTTATCAACTGATTTTTTGAATTCACCAGTAGATTTTTCCATTTAAAATCCCATAAAACCCCTGCCGAAAAATCAACCCATGGAAATTGACTGGGAATCTCGGATTGGATTAGATAATAAAAATCCTGATGATTTTCTATTCGTTGAAGGAGTATACCAACTTTTGATATCCCTTTTATGACTGAGGCTTCCAATATTTGGGCATTTGACCCTACTCCTATTCCGGTCCCCATGGATTCTCCAAAATTTGTAAAGCCTCTAACTTGGTAGTGGGTTTGCCAACTTGTGTTTATCACTCCCAGTCGTTCATATCTTATAAAACGATTTACAGATTCCTGTTGGTGAATGATTTCCCCACGGATTTGAATGAATTTTCCAGGCTGTGGCAACGGAATCAATTTCTGGAACCCCATCAGGTAAGCTCTGGCATGTTCGGGATTCAGGATAAACTCTCGCCAATTGAAATTGTGATCCCTTCTCCCAAATTCGGAGTACAACTCAAACATGCCCTTGACACTTTTGAATCTAAAAAACACAGAAACCTGCTGATCTTGAGCTACCTGATCATAGATGACGGAGTTTCCCAAAGTGAACAACTTTTCCTTTTGGAAGGTCTCAAAAACTGGAACTCTACCTTGGAAAGTTCGCTCTACATCCCCGTTGTACTGTTGGAAAGTACGATTTAAACCTACCGTCATATTTTTCAAAAATGAGGGCTGATACGAAACTGAAATTCCGCTTACATACCTCCAGTCGCCATTGAATGGTCTGAAATATTGATCATTCAATTTGGTATTTTGAGTAGGTTCTAAGCCTGAATCCTCCGCCCTTCCAAATATCATTTGTGCCTCCAATAGACCAATTCCGATATTGGCTGGAGATTTTGTTTTGATGTAAAAGTGCTTCATGCCCCGTGCATTATCACTAAAAACAAGAGCTGAGAACTGCCCAGGTCCCCACCAGATATTTTGTGTACTGAATCCGAATTCGGCCTTACCGAAGTTCAATGAAACATAGGATTGGCCCCAAGCGGCAAATTTATTGAACTCTCCCTGAAACCGTTCAGGATGGTCTCCAAAATTCCAATACCTAAATCTAGCGAAATTTGAGTTGTCTGAAAATTGACCTGTAAATCCCTGAAAAGCTTTATTTTGACTAAAAACAAACTCAGGCCTAAGCTGAATTTCCAAAAAATGAAATTTTAAAAATGCACCAGGAGAAAATGAAGTTTGAATTCCTGCTCCATTTTGAATCCCATAATTCCCCCATCCAAAGGGGCGATTGGAATTATAAACTGTTGTGCTTAAAAGAGGGAGAATTTTAACCAATTGGTTCACAGCTTTAGGTTGAACCTGTATACCAACACTATCGCCAATTTCTTTAATTAATAAATCAGCGGTTTCCTGCTCCCAGATCAATGGCCTTGCTGCGAATGAGTATTTTTGATATCCAATTCCCAAAATCTGACTTCTTCTGGCCGCTTCTTCCCACACTGGAAATCCTGCGGGCAAGGTCTGAGCCCTTAAAACCACAGGCAGCATACATAAAAAGAAAAACAAGAAAAAATTTACCCTATTCATAAACATAACTCCTAATCATAGTGACTGGAACATCTTCACATATTTTTTTGTAATCGCCTTCCAGGAATAATTTTTCTTTGCCAGTTTTGAAAGGTCCTCAATCATCGCCACTCTATCCAAATCCCTAATTTGAAATAACAAGGCCTTCAATTCCTCGAAATTATCGAAGTACAAAGCTTTTCCAAAAGTAGTCTCGCGGTTATAATTTACCCCATATGCTATTACTGGAAGACCAAGATACATAGCCTCGACAAGGGATGGATTTGTGCCGCCTGCACTATGGCCATGGAGGTAAAAGAATGAATTCGATCGGAGGACATTCAATTCTTCCATTTCATAGATAGGATTATACAGAATGATATTTTGAACTTTTGAATAGTCGTGATACAGTTTCATCCCATATTCATTGGCATTCCAATTTCCCACAACTACATAAGGCATTCCAATTTCACATTCCTTAAAGGCCCTAAGCTGCATTTCCACATTGTTTTCAGGCTCAATTCTACAGACAGTAAACACGTAGGGACTACCCAAAAATGAAAACTTTTTATGGTAAGGCTCAGGTTCTACTGCGCTGACATGATTTGCCCCATATGCTATCAGAAATGAGGATTTGCCATATTCTTCTTCTACATATTCCTGAATATGTTTATTGTCGGAAACGATACCGTGTGAAAAGGTCACGGCTACACGCTCAGAAAATTTCAGGAATTTCTTAGCAAACCATCCCCATTTGTCTCTTCTCCATTCCAGTCCATCGATATGGGTTACTATTTTGGCTTTAGTCAGTGGCTTTAAAAAGGGAATCATTATAGCTCCAGACACCCCAAGCAAAAGAATATAATCTTCTGTTTTATAGGTTTTTAAAAGTGAAACTGAATCATAAATGATACTTTGAGCACCATTTGCTTTTTTATTTATGTAATGAAGTTTGGCTCCTTTATAGTTCTCTATCTTTTCAGGGTACGATTTGCTTTCACAAAAAACAGTGACCTCGAAGAACTTTGGAAGGAGGTCCAGCAAGTTGTCAACTAGTGTCTCAAAACCACCATAATTTGCCGGAACACCTACTATTCCAAGAATTGCAAGTTTTTTCTTAATCATTCAAATATGTTTTCATAGCCTTGACCATTTGAAATCTTTCTTTTTCTACATTGATCAAGAAGTAACGATTCATCGCTTGTCGAATGCTGTTTGAATTTTTAATTTTCGAAATTAATTGAAATTTCCCGATCTCCTCTATCGCATCCTGAAACACCAAATACCTAATCGATAGCTCTCCATCAGGATAGATCAAATGTGCATCACCTGAAGGAACATCTGAATAAATAGCGGAGGTTTTAATTTGGTTGGACCATAAATTATATGCCCAATGAAGGATCCCTTGATACCCTCTTATATTTGCCAAATGCGTCAAAAAATAAATATCTCTAAGATCTGAGGTCATAAGAGAATTGGGCTGATTGCTTTGCTCAAAGCAAGAAGTGTACAATAAAGTGCGACCATTCACTCCGACTCTAGAGGCATATTGTTCTGAATCTAGACTCACATTGACAGGAAGTGCATATTCCTCCATTTGCTTTGCCAAAGCAGGACTCAATCTTCCTGCAAACGAAAATTTAAATTCTGGTGCAATTTGATTGATCCAATTCTTTAAAATAATGGTTTGGCTTGGATCCCGCTCATCAATTACCCAATAGGTCTTTGACTTCCAGTTTTTACGCTCAAGAAATTCACAAGTAGCCATGATCAATGGTGCAAAAAACTTTCGATAAGCTTCGGAATTTGGTGCTGCATTGACCTCTTTGACTACTTTGGATCTTACGTCATAGTAGTAATAATTCTGATTCCAAGGAAAAAGGTTGTGGATAGAAATCCGATCTGCTACCCCCATTTCTTCTCCTTTGAGGATGTATTTTTCTAAGTTTGAAAAATCATATGCATAGTTACCATCCTCCTTCCGGCTGACTTGAATCATCATTTCATCTAAAGGCCTAAGTTTGGTGTTATATAGATCCCAAAAAATTGAGATGGTTAATGATTTTTGGTTGATTCCTTTTAGGGAGATCAGCATTTCTTCTATTCGCTTCCAATGTGCTTCCCCCCAAGGCTTAACTCCATAATAATCGGCTACACTAATTGGAAATTGCCAAAAATCCACTTCGAAAGAAACGTCATTAACTTCTGACGCAATCCTATCCAAGACTTCTATTTTACCTTTTAAGCTGGTAGTCTTTCCATTCTGGAGAAAGTTCAAATTCAAATCATATGATTTCGCCTCTGCTAGTCGAGGGATATGTACCTTCAATACTCCCCATTTAACTGTCGAGTCATTTTCTAATTTTGAATTCAAAACAAGCCTTGCACGATCTGGGATCAATGCTTTTTCAAAAGTCCCCTTTGCTTTGGCTTGACCACAAAATCCTGCCGAAAAATCTCCCCATACCGAATGAAGTTCAAACCATTCAAATTTTGGGTTCAAACCAGAAATCGAAACCTGGATATCCACTGGAAATGGACTCGAGGAGGTAAACCTTACAGGAATTAAGATGCTTTCCTGTCTCCACGCTGAATAAAGACCTTCAGTTTCTTCCGGTGAGTAAAGTTTTTCCAACTTGATAAAATCAGCTTTTTGAGCCCAAGAAGAGCTTGCCGAAAAGATTAAAAAAAAGCAAATCCACTTCATCATTTCAGTAAATTCAGTATTCTTTGATTAAACTCTCCTAAGGAATATTCTTTGGATTTATTTAATGCCCCAATACTAAGTGATTCCCAAAGAACCTGATTTTGTGCTAGTTCCTTTATAATGGCGACTTGTTGTCCCCATTCCCTATAGTCAATTTTGAATCCATTGACCCCATCTTCAACCAGCTCAGCCACACCACCCTGATTCGGGACAATTGCAGGAAGCCCAAAATAAAACCCCTCTAAAACTGTCATGCCGAAGGTTTCAAGCCACTTGTCAGGGTGTGCCAAATTCATGATCAAATGTGCATTTTGATAAAATGGAACAACAGTCTCCTGAACCGGATGAATCTTTAGATTTTGCCCAAATGTCAAATTCTCCCTCCACTCCTTCACTTCTTTTTCATTATCGCTTAAAACTAAGGTGAAAAACACCTCAGGAATTTTATCAGCCAACTCAACAAACTCTTGAATTCCTTTATAAGGCCTCAAGGAAGCTAACATCAAAACATGAAATTCAGACTTGGACCAGTTGACGGGGAAGGAGTTTTTGACAAGTTTTGGATTGACAACGTTTGGTATCAACGTAATATTTGTTTGTCCCAATTTAAGATTATGAAACAAAAAGTTAGACACAACTATTTTTTGGCTACTGAAAGTTCTGACTACCCAAAATAAAAATGTGTCGAGGATTTTTGGACTCACTTCATTTTCATGAACATGGGTAATGACTCGCTTTCCCATCAACCTTCCTGATAAAATAGCTGAAAATGGCAAAATTGTATTTGTATAAAAAAGGCATTTATCCTGCCAATGCCGAAAGAGTACCAGGCCCAACAATAGCTGACTGAGAAAAAAAGTAAATAAAGTAATTAACCGTCGTTCTGATCGATGGTAATAATTTGGCCGATAAATCACCCCAGGAATGTCTGACAAGAAGCCCCTAGTCGAACTTGTGTAAAGTAAAACTTCATATCCTTCGTTTACAGCGGCCTCGATTACGTTTCGAAGAATCTGTGGACTGCCGGTGAAGTTATTAAGTAGGTGAAAAAAGATCCGCTTTTCTTTCAATTTTTGAAAAACTATTAAAAATCAGCAGGAATACTGCCAAAAGAAGATATATGGTGGTTGAATAGAACTCATGCGTAAACTGCTGTGCAATGATGAAAATATAAAAAAGCATTGCTGCGAAAAAGACTTCTCTCTTTATCCAAAACATAATGGAAAAAATAAAAACTGACACTAAATAAAAAAAATAACCCACGAATCCATAAGTATACAGCAAAACTGAAGTACCATTTTCAATATAGCCAGTACGGTAATATGTGCCTTTTGCTATACTATCATCTACAATATTATTCCCATGTCCGATTAGATATCCAAGCCAATCCGTCTGTTCGAAAAAAGCAATTCGAAAGGCCTCCAATAAATCGGATCTCGATGTCAGCGTAGTTAGGTTGAAGAGGAGTTTATTGATAAACTCAAAGAAGTAGATATAAAAGCTCAATCCTGCCAGGACACTTAGCCAAAAAATTCTTTTATGCTTGAAAAATAGAATGATGTAATAAATAAGTAAACTATTGCGATTGAATGTCAAAACCAGCGCAAGCAACACAACCAAATAGGCTGCTAAGTCAATGAAACCCGCCTGAGACGTTTCTTTTTTCCAATAATAGATCAGAAACCACGCAATAATCAGCGTACCGAAAGCTTGTACTGTGGTAGTTAGCCCCTTGGCGGCATGAAGGAATGGAAGACCTTTGTCATACATGGGATGTACGAAAGAGTTCATGCCAAAAATGTAACTTGAAATAACAAAAAATACTCCCAAGGCGATATGGATGAATATTCCCCAATATATTAGGTTCAATAGTTCTTTATTCTCACCTATTAAGGTAACGAAGGCCAATCCGATAATAGGAAAAAAGACAATCAACGAGGAATTAGGCAGATTTAGAAGGTAGGATAACAATACAAGACCAAAGCTCATCACAAGAACAAGAAATGAATTTGTAGGAACTTTTTTTTCTGTAAAAAATGAATGGAATAACAAAACCCCAACCAACAAAGTCATTAAGGCTTTATCCAGTTGGAAACTCACAAGCTGGGTACAGGAGGTAAGAAAAAAGACTAGGATCAGCCCTAGCCTCGAGAAATTATAAGTAGCCCAACTTACCGCTATCGTATTATTGACCAAGAGAATCAGCCAGATTTTTTAATTGATGAAATCTTGAATATTTACTAACTACCTCACGAGATAACTCTTTGAGCTGAGATAAATTCGCCTCATTTTCATATAAATCCTGAAGTTCACCCATTATTGATAGGCCCTGATTTTTGTTTTTCGCGAAAAAACCTAGACCGCTCTCCGATAAAATCTCCTCCATAACATCACTATCGGTAGGACAGAGAAAAACAGGTTTACCGATCGCCAAGTATTCATATAACTTAGAAGATGGGATCCCTTTCATGTTTCCATAGGCTATTCCAAGTAAAACATGAGCTTTCTGGAGCATTTCTATTGCTTTCTTCCGTGGGAATCGGTCTGTAACCTCTACCCATTTTCTAAGATAGGCAGGAACAATCCCTTCAATTCTTTTCTTCTCTTTGATGTCAAATCCTGCCCCTAAGAAGACTAATTTAAAAGGTCTTCCAATATCATTGCTACGCTCCAAAATTTGCAAAATCAGTCTGATATCCTGAGAAGGATAAAGTACTCCACTGTAAATTACGGTAAACTCGTCATACAAGTCTGCTTCTGTTAAATCAAGGAGGGTTTCCTCAAACCCATTTTGAATGGTGATTCCTGGTCTTTTGACAAAATCGGAAATTCTTTGCGTGTAACGACCCGAAACTGAGATGATTGAATCTGCCGTACCTACCCACTTTTTTTCATAGGAAGATTCCACTTTGGCGACCCACCTTCTCATCCCACTTCCACTTTTTTCCATTTGGAGTTCATTGGTACTCCAATCATCGCGGTAGTCTGCAATCCAAGACATTCCCAAATCACGATTTATAGAAAAGCCCAGCTTAAAGAGATAAAAAGGTTCTCCCGAAATAATGAAACCATTGAAGCTATGGGCATTAATTAAATTCTTTAAATAAGGAAGGTAATTTGCAAATGAGGTGAAACGTATGGTGAATCGCACCAGAATCACATCCAAAATTCGACTAAAAAGGAAAAGGGGTCTTAACCAATTTTCACCGAAATTCAAATATGCCCAGTCCAGAAGCCCGGGCCGAAATGGAAGGTAGTGGACCTCATGAGTTGGAAACTTTTCAATTTTCACGTCTTTTCCAAGGGCGCACTTCGTGTCATGATGAGTTCTTATCTCAGAATTCCAAATCCGAGTAACAACCACTGGATAATATCCCAACTTATGAAAATTCTCCGCCCAATATGTTATCCTTTGTGCAGGAGTCAAGGTACACGGATGATAATAATGAGAAAGAAGAAGTACCTTCTTCAAAATTTTTCAGCATTATTCACAACTAATCCGGAATTTAATTTTTCAGCAAATGAAAAATGATTCTTATTTGCATCAAAATTTTCCTTCCAAAATTCTCTGACACCATTTCGGAATTTCGTATCCCTTGACTTACCTGAGTTAAGCCAAACTTCAAAAACTCTTACAAGCGAATCTAACTCAAGTCCCTCCTCAACCAGACACCCGGTCGCTTCAGTTACTATTTCTGAAATCCCTCCAACGTTATTTGCGAAAATCGGTATTCCAAAAGAAATTGCCTCCATCATTGATACTGGAATCCCCTCAGAGCTACTGAGATTAATCAAAGCATCTACAAATTGGCCGGAATAATATTTCATTAATTCCTCATTGGAGACTTTACCTCTCCAAATCACTTCAAGGCCGGGTCTTCCATTTCCAATACGCTGAAAAATTTCCTCCATTTGCTCTTTTTCGCCACCTATGTGCACCCATTGAATGGGTAAATGGGAATGAAGCAACACTTGGGCAATCAAATTCACTCGTTTGAGAGGAATCAAGGAAGAGCAGGAGACAATTCTGAAAACATCACTGTCCATTTCCAAGGGACCAATTCCAAAATCTTCCACTCCCAGCTTCACCAATTTTAATTTTTCTTGGTATAACGGAAACTTTCTGCGGATATATTCAAGACCATCAACTGATATCGGCCAGATTGCTTCCGCTTTATCGTATACACTCTTTCTGAAAGCGACTTGACCCGAAGGACTCCTTTCGTCATACAAATCTCCTCCGTGTGTTCTAACTATGAATTTAAAGTCTGGAAATTTATCCCTCAATAGCGCTAACGCATAAGCATTGGTATCCATCCAATAGGAATAGAACAGGATACTTTTTTGTGATTGCAATAGAACTTTCAATTCTTCTCGAATAGTCAGAGCAAAGGGAATATGGTATATCCAGTATTTGCCCAGTTTCCAGTTCCTATTACTATTTCTCAATTCTACTTGGAGCAAACTTAAAAACTGCGGTAGGTACTTCAAAAGAGACATAATCACTTCTGATGATCTACTTGGATTAGGAATTGGCTTTACTTCTACATTTGAGGGGACTTGTCGGCTTATTGAAAAATTTCTTACCGCTGTAGGAATCAAAATCACCCGATCAAACTCATGCGCAATCCTTTTTAATTCTGGAAGAAGAAATTCTTCCCCAGATTCAAATGGGTATTTCTGAGTCAATAGGACTAGTGTGGAAGGAATCTGCATTAGGTCAAGCCTTGAAGAATATCTTGTACTTTCACTGAAAAATCGAGATGTTTTTTTGCGAAAAGTCTGATTTCGGAAGGAGAAATCTGAAGTGTTTTTGGATCAAAATTTCTAAAGAAATTTACTAAGTCGTCTATATTATCACGATTGGGAAGTTGGATTCTGAAAGCCACTTCAGCAGGAAAATCAGGATCATCCCCAACTACGATGAAGGGAATTCCTACTGCACAATATTCTCTCGATTTCAATTCCGAGGCCGTTACAAGATTTTTTCTGAAAAGTGCCAAGGATCCTACTGCCAAGTGTGCAGTTGCATACTGGTTGTAGAGATTCTCTCCTTGTAAAAATCCCAGAAATTTAACTTGCTCATCCAAGTGAAGTTCTTTTACCAGACTAGTTAATTCTGCAAACACAGCCCCTTCACCAATAACTTTAAGATGAATAATTAATTGGCTCTCTTCTATTTTTAATTTTGCTATTGCCCGAATCAGAAAATCGATTCCATGCCAATAGTTAAGTGAAGCCACACAGATGAGATCAAGGCGTTGACCGTTCCAACTTGGCGAAGAGCTCCTCAAAGGCACCAGATTTACATTTATCCCATTACCTATTAATTTGGTTTTTGACTTGTTGCCAAATAAAAACCATTTACTCTCATTTGAATATTGCAACACCCGAGTAACAAACCAAAAGGGAATTGGGCCTGAAACAAGTAAATACCCGATGTCCTTTATTTTCCTAACCCAAGAGCTTCTAGCACTTGCAAGTTCCTGGATAGCTACTCCATTCGGAGTAGGTACATCCATGATTAGCTTTTTGCCTTTTCTTTTAGCCCTGAACAGGGCTGGAATGATATAAAAGTTATATTGACATAAACTTCGAACTAAAATAATATCTGCCTGAGACTGATCGATAGCCGTAGCAAATTTAAGCAGGAATCCATTTGAAGGCGGGATATTTACCCAATCTATTAAATATCCAAGATCACGGGCCCCAACCAAGGTCCCGGAAATTTTTTTTGAGACACCAGGACTCTTTTCTTGATTTATAGAAGAGATATAGGAAATTTTTTGCAATCGGAGATTTCTTGTGGGCTTGATCTATCTATTGAGATTATTTATTTATTCTATTGATTATCAAATTTCGCGCGAAGTGATACTCTTTGTTAAACAGGGCTATTAAAAGCCCTGAAAAAACTATAAATACTAAAATCTTTACAGATATCGATTCGAATACTGGAAGGTTTTGTGAGAAAAAATAGCCCATATAGCCCATCAGAAAAACCAATCCAATGAATAGTGCGGATCTCAGAAAATCATAAGGAATAGGGTAGACTTTTTGTGAAAAGTAAAATACGATAACGGGGGTAATCAACTGGGAAATGCAAACCGCAAGCGCTGCTCCAATTACTCCAAATTCAGGAATAAAAATAATGTTTAAAAGAATCAGCACTACAGCAGACAAGCTATAAACTACTCCGAGAGGGGCGGTTTTTTTGCTAATTGCAGAACCCAAATCAGCAATATTTGTCAAGCCTGAAAACATCCCACTAAAAACCAAAATACTTGCTATTGCCGCTGCGCCATAGTAAGATGGAGTAGCAATGATCATCAAAGCTTCCAATGCAAAAAGTGAAATCATCAAGGTCATAGAACCAATTACTAAGAGATAAACTAAGAGAATTTTGCCGTATGTTTCTTTGGCATTTTTTTGCTGAATGATTGAGAAAGCGAAAGGTGACCAAGCCTGTTGGAACGAACTTACCACTATACCACTAAATCCCGCTAAGGCGAAAGCAACCTGAAATAACCCAAGATCCGCATCAGATACTTTGCCATTGAGGAAAAAAATTGCAGATAGATTAATCATCCAAATGGAAATACTGGCTGGTAAGAAAGGAAGGCTATAACGAACCATCCGATTTAATAAGCCAAAGTCAACAAGTCTTATCTTTCCAATCCATTGGCGGATATAAAAGTAAGCTAATGGAATCATTAAGAGTCCTGCCACCAATTTGGCATAAAATGCACCTTTTAGCCCCATACCCAGCATCAAAACAAAGACGACATTGAAGATGATCAAGCTAAGTGCTTGTAGAAATGTTAGAACTACTGTGCTTTTCGGTCTTTTCTCAAACCGTAAAACTTTTGTTGCGACTACTGTTGCTACAGCTATAGGTAAAGAAATTGCGAGTATTTGAATGTAACTCTCGGCTTCTTCAGAATTATAGGATACATATTCAGACCAAACATCGGCCGTAAGAAAGAAAAAAACACCGAAAAGAAGAGATACTATCAAATAAAACCAAAACCATGTGCTGATGATTTTTTTTCGCTTTTCGTAATCTTCCGAATCATAAAACCATCGTGCGGTGGAATTGTCCAAGGAGAAAATCATCAACAATGCAATGAGGGAATAAGCATTATTGATCACTCCAAAAACCCCATAGTCCTCTGGAGTATAAACTCTTGTGTAAAGGGGAGTCAAAAGCACACCCATAAAACGGGTAGCAATCCCAGCAACACCATAAATCAGGCTGTCCGAAGCTAGATTTTTGATATTTTGGAAAACGGTCATTAAGAAAGGAAAATGCTTTTGTAAAATCCCTGAATTTTTTCTTCGTTAAATAGTTGACGAAGCAACTCTCTATTCCTAAGTACCACTTCTTTAGAAAGTGGGGAATCAAGGTCTTCTTCAGTAATTTTCGAATAATCAAAAACCTGGATTTCTGCTTTTATTAACTCAATGTAAATCGGGTTTTCAGGATTAAGGAAAACTTTGGCTCCCATAAAGATTAATCCTAAAACATTACCAAAGGCCTGCTGGATTTTATGATTAAATATAGCAACGGACACTTCCGCTAATTTTTTGTAATAAAGCTCTCTTGGAATAAATGTTTCCAGAGATTCAAATCTATTTCCGAACAACTCAATCCCTCTTTTTTTGACAACTTGGAGGTATTTTCCATTGCCATAGGATAAGGGAGAAAGGATCTTACGATCACTATTAGGATTTAATTCATGCAGTTTTTGAAAAACATCCAAATGGTTATTTTCAGGAGCCCCAGAGTGTCCAATCATTATTTTGGCTCCCAAATTTGGTTTGTTGTTCAAATCTTTTTCTGCAAACAATTCCTCAAGGGATAGGAAAGCAAAACGAATCCATTTTGCGTTAACACCCAAAACATCCTTTGCTTCTTGAGTATCTTTTTCGAAAAAAGATCCAACCACATCAAACCTTGTAAATGATCTTTCGAAGGAATATCGATTTGGTTTTCCAAATAGTTGAAGTACTCTGTGGTGGAGGCTTTGCTTTAGATTTCTGAAACTTCCATCCATAGGAAGGATGGATAATGTCATTGGAGTATAAGCTCTTTTCAAAAAATTACTATGCTTATATAAGTCACCACTCCAGATAATCCATATCAGTTTAGACTTGGATAATTGATATTTCCTTTTATTCAGGAAGTGCCCTATAAATGGTGTATGATAATTAACTATAACTCGCTTAAACTGACTTAAATCGCTCAATTGCTTATCACGATCCAGTTCGTTATTTTTTAGAATTAAAACTCCTGGCCAAGCTACACGAGTAGGTTTGGAAATATCGTCCACTGGTAATAAATATTTATTGAAACCTGGAAAAAGCTCTTCGCAGCGCTTGATAATCCACTCTGAATAGGGCGAATCAGGAAGAAAAACCAGGTTCTCGGCTGTTGGCATATTGCTCTAATTTTTCAAGTAACATTTCTGAAATATGGTCCACTTCTGCTTCGGTAAGCTCGAAATAGAGCGGAAGTCTTACCAGACGAGCTGAATAAAGATCAGCATTTTGCAAGTCTCTCCCATCATGTTTTTCGGCAAAGAAAACGCTTTTGTGAAGACTCAAATAATGAAACACCGCTAAGGCACCTTCCTGCTTTAAACCTTGAAGAACAAAATCCCGCTGTGAATCATTTTCTGCCACTAAATAAAACATGTGACCGTTATTTTCGGCAAAATCGGGAATTCTAGGAAGCTTTAATCCGAAGTTTTCTACTTTGCCAGCTAGGTTATGAAAATATCTATCCCAAATCTGAATCCTTTTTTGTTGTATTTGCTCCATTTTCTCTAATTGTGCCCAGAGAAAAGCGGCTGTAATTTCTGATGGTAAAAAAGAGGATCCTAGATCCACCCATCCATATTTATTGATTTCTCCTCTAAAAAAGGACGCGCGATTTGTTCCTTTTTCCCAGATAATTTCCGCTCTTGCTGCATATTTTTCGTCATTAATAGCCAAAAGTCCTCCCTCGCCGGAAGATATATTTTTTGTCTCATGAAATGAAAAAGTAGCTAAGTGACCAATAGAACCAAGAGGCTGTATATCACCGCTTTTAGAAAAATAAATGGAATCAATCGCATGGGCTGCATCCTCCACAACAGCTATACCATACCGATCAGCGATCTCCATGATTTGGTCCATGTCGCAAGCGACGCCCGCATAATGCACCACTACTATCGCTTTGGTATTTGGTGTAATCAATGACTCAACTTTACTTTCATCAATCCCAGGATGATCCTCCCTACTGTCAGCAAAAATCAATTTAGCTCCCCTCAGGATAAAAGCGTTGGCTGTAGAAACAAATGTATAACTCGGCATGATAACCTCATCTCCAACTTCAATATCAAGCAATAAAGCACACATTTCTAAAGCATCGGTGCAGGATGTGGTTAGGAGAGCTTTTTTGATTCCATATTTTTCTTCAAAAAATTCTTGGTCCAATCGGGTATACTTTCCATTACCTGAAATTTTACCTGTATTGACCGCATCCGCGATGTAATCAAGCTCTTTTCCAGATATGTAAGGTTTATTAAATGGAATCATGTAAGTCTTAAAACGGATAATCTTTGATTTCGGAGCTAGTTACTTCCTGTCATTAATTCACTTTGATTCGAAAGGATGCTTGGTCAAGGGTGACTTGGCTAGAGGATGAAAATCACCTATTAAACCTACTGGAGTCAAATGTCTGATATCATGCACCAATTGAATACTATTCATAGCCTCTGCCAATTCAAATCCATTCCCGTCTAAAATATGCTGGTAACTATGAGTATGAAGTTCCGTAAATCCATCAGAAAATTCTATTTCTTCAGTGCCCATTGTTAATGATCTGTAAGTTCTACCTCCCTTTGCCTTTACAGCCTCTGGAAGTGTATCAGAATTAATACTTAGAAACCACCTGACTCTCGCTCTATCAAGTTCTAAAAATCCTGCAGCCCGGTCATGGGTATGAACATGAACTATATTAGTTTTCACTGAGCCAAATACCCAAGTAAGCATATCATAAAAGTGAACGCCGATATTAGTGGCAATACCTCCTGATTTACTTACATCACCTTTCCACGAGGTGTAGTACCAATGCCCTCTGGAAGTAATATAACCCAAATCAATGTCATAAATTTTGTCTTTTGGCCCATTCTGAATGCGTTCCTTTAAAGCGATGATGGAAGGATGAAGCCTAAGCTGCAGAATATTAAACACCTTTTTCCCATGTTCTTTTTCCACATCCTTCAGTGCCTCAATATTCCATGGATTCAAAACTAAGGGTTTTTCACAAATTACATTTGCACCTACTCTCAGCCCAAATCGAATATGAGAATCATGCAAATAATTTGGAGAACAGATACTTACAAAGTCAATTTTTTTATCAGTGCGTTTTAATTTTTCAATATGGCGATCGAAGCGCTCAAATTCTGTAAAAAAATCAGCTTCAGGAAAATGACTATCCATCACACCGACACTATCGAATTTGTCATAGGCTGCAAGCAGAGTATTTCCTGTATCTTTTATCGCCTTCATATGGCGAGGTGCGATATATCCTGCTGCCCCTATTAATGCAAAATTCTTCATTCTATCTTTTATCAGAAATTAATGGGTTTTCAGTGTAAAATTGATTAAGCCAACTTTTCATACAACCCAAAATGATTATTTTAATTTAGAAACATTCCCTGCTTTGAGTTGATATTTATTTTTTGATTCTGGGCAGGTTGCGAACCCATCTTTATCAAATAGTAATTTATGCCCGAATTCACTCATCCAGCCAATTTGCCTTGAAGGATTTCCAACTACAAGTGCAAAAGGAGGAATGGTTTTAGTCACGACTGCGCCTGCCCCGATAAAAGCAAACTCCCCAATATCGTGTCCGCAAACAATTGTCGCATTAGCGCCGATCGTAGCTCCTTTTCCCACGTGAGTTTTGGAATACTGTCCCCTTCTGTTAACAGCACTTCTTGGATTGATCACATTTGTAAAAACCATGGAGGGACCAAGAAAAACGTCATCATCGCAAGTAACTCCGGTATATATGGAGACATTATTTTGGACTTTGACATTATTCCCCAAAACCACCTGAGGAGAAACGACCACGTTCTGACCAATATTGCAATTCTCCCCTATTATGCAATCAGTCATAATGTGAGTAAAGTGCCAAATCTTGGTTCCTTTACCGATAATACTGCCTACATCTATGATTGCAGATTCGTGCGAATAGTATTCGTTCATTTGCTGAAAAAACTTTTAATCGATTGAATAATGTACTCTTGGTCCTCCTTTTTCATCTCGGTGTGGATGGGAAGTGAGAGCACCTTTTTACAAAGGGATTCTGCTATTGGAAAATCCCCTTCCCTATATCCGTATTGCAGGTAAGCATTTTGAAGATGAAGCGGGACTGGATAATACACCATGCTAGGAACCCCTTTTTCCTGCAGATATTTTTTCAACTCATCTCGGCAAGTTTCTTCTACCTGAATGGTATACTGATGGAAAACATGGGTTGAATTATGAGCACGCTTTGGAGTTTTGATATGTAGATGATTAAAAAAAGCCTCATCATACCTTTCAGCAACTTCATTTCTTGATGCAGAATATTTATCAAGATGCTTGAGTTTAACGCGTAATATTGCTGCCTGAAGTGTATCCAACCGGGAATTTACTCCTATCGAATCATGGTGATACTTCTTTTTTTGGCCATGGTTGGCAATCATCCGGAGCTTTTCAGCTAATACGGGATCATTGGTAAACATTGCTCCACCATCACCGAAGCATCCCAAATTTTTTGATGGAAAAAACGAAGTGGTTCCAATATTTCCCATTGTTCCAGCCTGAGCTTTTTTTCCGTCCGAAAACGTGAAAACAGCTCCAATTGCCTGGGCCGTATCCTCAATAATCTTCAGGTCATGTTTTTCTGCAATTTCCAGAATGAATTCCATGTTGGAGGACTGGCCGTAAAGATGAACCGGAACAATTCCCACTACTTTTGGGCCCAGTGCATTTATTAATGAAATAGGGTCCATCTCAAACGTGTCGGGCAAAATATCTACAAATTTTGGTTTTAATCCAAGCAATGCGATTACCTCAACTGTCGCTACGTAAGTAAATGCAGGAACAAGTACCTCATCTCCAGGTTTGAAACCCAATGCCATCATAGAAATCTGTAAGGCATCGGTTCCATTTGCACAGGTAATCACAAATTTCGCTCCCGTATATTCTGCTAATTCCTCAGAAAAGTCTTTTACATCAGGCCCATTGATAAAGGCGGTGGTTTCTAAGACTTTCTGGATAGCAAGATCTATTTCAGTCTTGATTATATCGTACTGGGTACGAAGATCTACCATTTGAATTGAAGTCATCAATTAACTTACTTTGAAATTATCTAATAAAACTTTGTAAAGGTTTATTAAAACTCCAACGAATAATCCCAAAAAAACAGAGAAGATAAGAATAAGGGGTTTGTTGGGTTTGGATGGTCCCAAGGGAATTGCCGCTTTTTCCAAAACAGTAAAAATTGGAGTCTCTTTTTTTAGTTGGATAGCAGTTTGTTCCATTTCCTGCCTGATGGTGTTGTAAATATTAAATGCCAGATTGAATTCTAATTCAAGCTGTTCTTCCCTTGTACTTACTCTGCGAGATATTAGGCCCTGATTTGAATCTCTGAATGAAGCCAGCTTCATTTGGGCATCATTAAATTTCTTCTCCATTTCGAGGACTCTTTCTTCGATGAATTCCAGGTTTCTTCTCTGCCTACCTACCTTATAATCAGTCACATATTCAATTAGCCGCTCCAAAACTTTTGCATTAACTTGGGCAGCTATTAGCGGTTCAGGCATAGAAACATTGAGCCTGACTAATTTGTCTTTCTCCTCAATCTCAATTCTTTTTTTCAACTCCCCAACGGCGAAAAGTTCTTTGCTCGTTAGGCTCAGATAATCATTCTGCGTTTCACCAGCTTGTCCCAAGTCTGTTGGTTTTGGATCAGGCTTTGAAAACCATCCGTCAATCATGGCGGGAATATTAAAAATGAATCTCAGGGTTTTCTTTACAATGTTTGAAGGCCTTTCTTTGAAATAATACTCCTCCAGGCTGAGAATTTCACCGGATTTTGATTCAAATTTAAATTGCTCTTTTGATATTTCCCTCAAAAAATCCCGACTTTGAATCACATCCGGAAAAATATCCGAGGTGAGCGCCATCTGCCCCGACTGAAACTGAGACATGTTGATTCCCGCTAATCCTGCTAATGCACCCATTTGCCCCATGGAACTTGCCCCCCCTTCAGATTCCAATAAAATATAAGAAGAGGACTGATATTCTTTTGGTGTTGTAAATGCTATCAAAATACCAAGGAAGAATCCAGCACCTGTAAATATCAAAAGATTCCTTCTATTCCTAAAAACAGATTGAATGAGTATCAAATACTGGAGCGTTTCATTTTTCTGATTTTCTGTTGAATTCGTTGACATAGAATATTTACTTTTTTATTGGCACTGCAGGAACGCCAATAATAGTTTGATTGTCTTCAACGTTTTTAGTCACCACTGCTCCTGCCCCAACTACCACAAAATCACCAACTTCGACACCAGGAAGCAGTATAGCACCTGCTCCTATCCTGCACTTTTTACCAATTTTCACTTGTCCAAGAATTAATGCTCCCGGACCAATTTCACTAAAATCGTCAATTTGAGTACCATGATGTACATTGGCCCTAGTATTTATTAAGACTCCCTTCCCGATTTTGGAATTTGGTCCCACAAAAGAAAATGACATTGCATCAAATAACCCTATTGCGGAGTGGCTTATTTGAGCTGTATTAGCATGAACCGGAAAATAGTTCCCCCCGTTTTCTTCGAATGTAGTTATGAATTTTTCACGGAAATCCGGTCTTCCCACACCCAGAGCAAATGAGGGGTTTTGTTGAAATTCAAATATTAAGGAGGCCGGATCCTGAATCAATGGATAAGTCTTTAAGGGCGAATCAATATTATATCCAGCATCATCGAAGAAAACAAAACTGAGTTCAGGGTTTTGCCTTTCTAATTCGTCTTTTATTTCCAATGCATGCCCTCCGGCTCCTGCAATTATCATTTGATTTGGGGTATTCTCCCTTTAAAGTCAAGTGGATTTATTTCACACCAATTCCAAAGTGCTCAAAACCAAGATTTCCAAGATATTTTTTATCATAGATATTTCTTCCATCGAAGATTATCTTGTTCTTTAGAAGTTTCGCTACTACCTCCCAGCTAGGAATTCTGAATTCAGACCATTCGGTCACCAAAAGAAGCGCATCCGCATCTACCAATGCATCATAAGCATCTTTACAGTAAGTTACCTTATCAAAGATATAATGGGCTTTGGCTTCTTCCATTGCCACGGGATCATAAGCTTTTACTTTGGCTCCAGCCTCTCTTAGTTCATCGATGATCACTCCAGCCGGCGCCTCTCGCATATCATCAGTATTGGGCTTAAAGCTCAATCCCCACATAGCGAAAGTCATTCCGCTAAGATCCTTGCCAAACCGTGCTTTTACTTTATCCGCCAGCACATGCTTTTGGGCATCGTTGACGTCTTCGACAGCTTGAAGTACTCGCAAGTCATAGCCATATTGTTTTGCTGTTTTGATGATTGCTTTCACATCTTTTGGAAAGCATGATCCACCATAACCAACACCTGGATAAATAAATTTATTACCGATTCTTGGATCTGACCCAATTCCTTTTCTTACCATATTGGCATCTGCCCCTACAATTTCGCAGAGGTTTGCAATATCATTCATGAAAGAAATTTTAGTGGCAAGCATGGCATTCGCAGCATACTTGGTCATTTCAGCCGACGGAATGTCCATATAGATAATCCGATCTCCGCTCAACTGGAAAGGCTTATACAATCGCTGCATAATTGCTTCGGCACGCTCATCGTCTACGCCGATCACTATTCTATCAGGCTTTAGAAAATCTTCCACTGCAGCACCTTCCTTTAAAAACTCAGGATTGGATGCTACTGCAAACGGAAGGTTTGAATCCCGAACTTCTAATGCCGATTTGATAGCTGCTCTTACTTTTTCTCCGGTGGTAACAGGTACTGTGCTTTTAGTAGCCACTACAATGTAATCTGTCATTTTTCGACCGATTTCCTCTGCCACAGCAAGTACATATTTAAGATCAGCAGAGCCATCCTCTCCTGGAGGTGTACCCACAGCTATAAATGCAACTTCGGCACCCTGAATAGCTTCTCCCAAATCAGTACTGAAATGTAGTCGGCCACTTTTGTAATTTCTGACTACCATTTCCTCCAAACCCGGCTCATAGATGGGCATAATACCATTTTTGAGCTTTTCGATTTTCTTTTGATCAATGTCAACGCAGGTCACATCGATTCCTACATCTGCAAAACAAGCTCCGGACACTAAGCCTACATAGCCTGTCCCTACTACAGCGATTTTCATGAATTAGTAATTTATTGATATAATTATTATCGTATTAGTCGTTCAACGAGAATACCTAAAGTTGCTAAACTAGACGCAATACCTATCCAGGTGGCAGGAGTAATTCTTTCTCTTTGTGGTTTCTTTGGAACGACTATTTCTGCCCCTGGTTCCATATGGGGATAAAATTTTAGTAATAAAAAGGACCTGGTGCTTCTGGCATCTCCATTGGCATAGATTACATAAGTTTTGCTTTTTCTAGCCTCCTCAGTAAATCCCCCTGCCTGCGAAATGTATCTCCTAAGATTACTATTTCCTACAAATCGGGTGGTCGTAGGCATTAAAACCTCTCCTACCATTCTGATAGTTTGAAGTTCCTTGGGAACTCTAAGTATGTCTCCTTCTTGCAAAATCAAATCTTCCCCAGAACCTGGAGATTTTAAGATTTCTTCGAGATTTATACCAATAATATCCTGTTTTTTAAACCTAACCTTGTTGAAAATTGTGTCTCTGGAAAGAGAATCCCTATTTGAAAATTGATTCCAATTCACAAGCTCCTTCTTTTGCTCTTCAATCAACTTTTTCTCTTCTATTGAATTAATTTTTCCATCCAATCTTTCGAAAAGTAATAATTCAGCTTGGTTCATCTGTTTTTTTCGCTCTGGATCAACTTTTTCACGAATATCTCTGAGGTTTCTTTCTTGCATTTCCTCCGCAGAGATCTCTTCAAAATAAATCGTTCTTCTTACCAAGCTAGCACCCTTGGGATAGGCAAATTGGTTGAGCCCCCCTGCACGTTTGATGACATCAGAAATCCTTTCATTAGCCGAGGCAATTGCAAATTCACCTGGAAAGTTAACCTCACCCTCTATTTTGATCAATTGTTCGCGCTCAAATCCCGGACTCTTTCTGATGAATACATGATCAAAAGGCATTAAAGGTTGATTACTTTCTTCCTCTGAAAGCTTCAAGTCCGGATCAATTGAAACGGTGAATAATTCAGCCAACTTACCTGCGCTTGCATCTCTTACTCTCCGCGCAACTTCTATATAGGAATTTGATGCAGACTGTAGCAATCCTCCTGCTTGAAGAATCAAATCTCCAATCGTCATAGAGGACGCGTAGGGAAATGTTCCCGGAATGTTTACTTCACCTGAGATTTTAACATAGGTCTCTTCTTGGATGTCATATCGACTGGGTATAAAAAGTAAATCTTCATTTTTGAGTGATACATCTTCAACTGTTCCATCCAAAATCCCTTGCAAATCCAAGGTGTTCGCAGCTAAAGTCAAATCTTCATTGGTTCGATACAGGGTGGCCCTATTGGTAAAAGCTTCAGGTTTTAAACCCTGGGCTCGCTCAATTAGAGTTTTAACCGAAGAACCATTTTCGATGGAATATTCTCCCGGACGAATCACCGCACCAGTGATCTGAACTCGGTTGGTAAATCGATCCATCGCCTCTCCAATAAGAACTTCATCTCCATCTCTGGGATTGATCGTAGAAAAGTCGGCTTGGGCTACATCGATTACTTTCCGATCATTATTTTCAATTCGCCTGATGGTAAGTCGTTCTTTATAGGCATTACTTGCAAATCCTCCAGTATAGAGCTGCAAATCTGCTATTGTTTCGTCTGGTTTCACCTCAAAAAAACCTTCTCTTCGCACAGGACCAATTACCTCCACACGAGCTTGCACTGGAGGCACAATCACAACATCATTGTCTTGCAGGGTAATATTTGATTGGGAATTTCCTTTGGACAAAAACTCATAAATATCGACCGTTGCCACTAATCTGCTATCTCGATATACCTGCACATTTCTAAAGGAGCCGTTTTCATTGGGTCCTCCTGCTGCAAAAAGTCCGTTAAATACCGAGGCAAAGGACGGTAAAGTGTAGGTTCCTGGCCGATTAAGTTCACCCACCATCGATATTTTGATAGAGCGAATATTCCCTAATCTTACTTGAAGAAATGTATTGGGATTAGAACCCAAGAGTCCTGAATAAATCCTTCCAAGCGATGTTTTCAATCGTGATGTAGCTGCCTCAATAGAAGATCCACCGACTTGTATCGGACCCACATTTGGAAGTAGAATTCTACCTTCGGGAGAAACCGTCACATCAAATGATTGTTGAGAAGCTCCATATACATCCAGAAGTAGCTGATCCCCAGAACCAACAATATAACCTTGTGGTGTAGGAATATTTAGACTGGGATTGAAATCCAAGTTTCTATTGTGAAACAATTTGAATCCAAAAATCTTCTTCTGGAATGGAGTTAAATCATAGTAAGGATCCGCCATTCGAAGAGAATCGAAAGGATCAGGTTGGGCCTGACTTCCCATTCCTCTCAGGGATTGCGATCCCAGAGATTCACCTTGGAGATTAGAAGCACTCTGTAATCCCATTATTCGTTGTCGGAGTTTATTTGCTTCTATGGGAGAAAGTCCCTGTTCGCGTGCCATCCCTTCAAGTTGAGTAGTCGTCAACCCACTAGCTTCGGCCCGTTTGATTAGCTGTTCGATCTGAGCATCAGACAAATTGTCTACTTTAAGAGAACTCAGATCTCTTAGATTTTGAGCCCAAACGGATCCCAAAAACATAAAGAAGACAGCTCCCAAAGTCAGTACCCGAGCCAGAAAATAAAACTTAAAGTCTTTCAATTTTTTTTTCTTTGAAAATAATGGATTCGCAATTTAGTGATGTAAAAATTACATCATTTCCTTTAATAATAGCTTTTTTATCCAGCTTCGCCCTTTCAGTCACAGGATGTGCTTAGCAAAACTCAAAATCTTAGTGTAATAAAAAAAATTAAATCCCTGCTTCTCGATCAAAAAGTATCAACCCATCTGCTGAAGTACGGCCACTCTCTAAAGTAAAGGACACTTTTCGTTCAATTAATTTCTCAAGTCTGGGAGTAAGATGATTGATGTAATCATCATTTAGCTTTGCCCCTGTTATCAGTACATCAATAGTTCCGGTATCGCTTCCTCTCGCAATATCTCCTGTCAGCACGACCTGTTCTACTTCGCCCATTCTTTCCAGAATCTGTTCCAGAAGCATATCTAGTCCAAGATACTTTCTGATGATATCTCTGATGTTGATATAAAATGGATGTTTGATATTGGCTTGGTATTCAATTTTATTCTTTTCGGAGTGCTTTATCAGAATTCCAGCTCCAGTCAAATTATTAAGTTCTTTTCGAATGGCATTAGTAGATTCGCCAAATTCGTCTGCTAGTCCACGGAGATGACTGTGATTTTGTGAATTCACAAAAAATTTGATTAAAAGACGCAGTCGGGTCTTTGAAGTGATTAAAGATTCAAGCATAAAAAATCATTTAAATAATGAGTAACAAAGGTACTCATTCGAATTAACTGAAAAAATAAAAACACGTTTTTCGGTCAATAAATCATCATTGTCGGGAAATTTAAAAATTACCCTTTATACACATTTTGAGGTGTTTTTTGGATCATATTTCTAAATAAAATCCCAGTCCAACCACTAAATGCGCCAAGAACGAAGCCTACCAGAACAGTAATTGCAACTAAGGTTATCCCAGACCCTAATCCCATTAACTCACCCATCCTGTCGGGCAATGAGCTACCAGTACTGATGACCAAATAAATTATTTGTCCAAACCAAGTCAATCCCATCCCTAGCCCTCCCCCAAAAAATCCACCTATGGCATTTGGATAGATCAATGCGCTTAATATTGAAATCAAGATCATAATGCTCCAAAATGGGACTATCGGATTAACAAACACCACGATAATTGCAGTCAGAATTGTGAAAAACATGAATCTCATAATTACTTTAAGGTAGTTTTGAAAAGAACATTTTCTTGATTTTCAAGGATTCTCAGGTTAAAATCCAAGTATTCTCCATTAGCCCAAATGGAGATAAAATTCGCATAAAATTTACTGCCAGGATTCCCTGATTGTCCACCTGGATAAACTCCAAATGCTTGAATTTCAGGACCAAGTTCCACAATCATTCTCCAACTTGCTCCATGCCTACTTCCTGTTGCATTCAACATTCCTGAACCTCCTCCGGTGTAAACATTTACAGCAGAAAAAGATTTAAAATTTGGCACCAAATGCTGAATGGTTGTTTTTTTAAAATTTGCCCAAGAATAATCTCCTTCCTCAAACTCCCACTGATTCATTTCGACAAGCATGGAATCAAACCCAGCCTTTACATGGTATTCTGCTGTTTCAATACTTTCGGTTGATTGAAGATCAAATATTGAATCTGTTGGGAAACTGGCTAATAATTCCACAGTCTGATAAGTATTTGGACGGACGACTGGCACCCCTTGATCCATGAATTCTCTCCAGATACTTTCAGAAGTTTCTGATGCCCAAATTGAGTAGAGAGTTTGACCTTTTTGATTTGGATCCGCATAAAAATCCCAAGACCTAATTTCTTGAAGATATTTTTCTGCTTTAGGTGAATCCGACTTATAATTCCCGAGCAGTTTTAGCAACACTGGAAGGGCCTCGGCCGCCTGAAGATTATAATCATCAAATTGCAGGGCCTTCATATCTTCGACAGTGATCTGATCCATTTCCCGAAGCCTTCGATTGAGACGTCTATTTCGATAATGCTCATAGGAATTGTCGAAGACGTAGTAAGGATAAGACGGATCAACCGGATGTTGATTTGCAGAAGAAACAAAACCACGCACAGGATTTAGGGTTACCGGATTATGCTCATTTGGAATATACCCTTGCCACTCCATCTTAGGATTAGCTCCATCCATTAAGAATTTACCTTGACCTGGCCATTTCAAGGGGAATTTACCTTGGATTCGCATTCCGATGTCTCCTGATCTTGAAGAAAAAACGAAGTTTTGTGCGGGAGAGCTGTAATTATCCAATGCGGTATTGTAGTCTGCAAAGTTTTTAGCCTTATTCATGAGAATAAAGGTTTTTTGCTCATTGGAGCCCATATGGACCGTCCACTTTAATGAAAAATTCACATCCTGCTTTTCGCTGCGAAAAGTTCTATCATAGACAACAGGTCCATGGTGTGTATAAACCACCGTGTCCAAGACTGTTTCTTGCCCTTTGACTTTTATCTCTTCTACCCGAAAATTTGACTGCCTCCATTCCTCTCCAAACTTGTAAGCAGTCCGGCTTTCATCCTGAAAGGTGATTTTGTACCAATCACGGGCATCTTTGGTGGCATTGGTAACTCCCCAAGCAATATCTTGATTAAATCCAGAAATCACTCCCAATGCTCCTGGCAATGTCGCACCTTTCACACTGTGAGTCGGGGTACTCAACTGCATCGCATACCAAAGTGAGGGTAAATTCAAACTCAAGTGTGGATCGTTAGCCAATATTGGATTCCCACTTTTTGTCTTTTTGCCTGAGACTGCCCAATTGTTGGATCCTGTACCTTCTATTGGTTGGGTAAGTGGGGCGATCAGCAGCGTATTGTCAGGATAATTGATAGAATCTGGCTTTGAAACCGGAATTGGATTAAAGTCCCAAGTTTTTTCTGCTTCGATGATTGGATCATTTTCTGTTGGGAAATCGGGGAAAAGTTTATTTAAGCTCGCTTCACCTAGGATTTTCCTTAGATTGGTATATTCCAAATCACGGTCTCCGACTAGCATATCGGACATGTACTTCAAAAGCAAAAGCGATTTATAAGCTGACCAAGGTTCGGGTCGATAGTTTAAAATCTTATACTCTACGGGAAGTCTTGCATTTGTAAGTTGGGATATATATTGGTTCACACCATCCGCATAGGCCTCCACGAGTAGAAGCGTCTCAGGATCATTTTCTTCGATGTATTTTAACCCAACTTCTGCACCAAAAGCCAATCCTTTTCTTCGGGTCATTCGATCCAATTCGACAGCGATCGGGCCCACGATTTCGGAAATTCTCCCCGCTGCTGCCATTGTCTGAAACTCCATCTGCCAAAGCCTATGCTGCGCAGTGACATATCCTTGAGCCCGATAAAGATCCAGTTCATTTTGGGCAAAAATATGCGGGATTAGGTTTTGGTCAAATACCACTTCCACAGGGGCAGAAAGATTTTCCAGTTCGATTTCTTCTGTAGCTAGCTGATTTTCACTCAGTGAATTCTGCCAAAAACCATGATTTGGATCCAGAAGTGGGGCAATTGGGGGGATTTGACCGAAAGGTCGGGAAACCAATACAGCCAAAGCTATGGTTATGGCCAAAACCAGAAAGAAGGAAAAGTACTTCATCAAATAGTGGACTGGGTAGGGTGATAAATTCTGTAGTAGGGAAGGTATTATTCAGGCTTACGAATGATTAAAACTTCCAAAATATAACAAAAAAGTCCCCAGCCGATAGACTAGGGACTTCTTAATGATTAAGATTATTGAATGGAGACGGGTAATTTCAATTTCTCCCAGCGGATTACAAGACCAGGCGACTCGATATCTATGGTCAGTTTTTCTGAAATGGAAGTTTCCCAAATTGGTACTGACTCCACTCGGAGTACATCATTTTTTTCATCATATTGAAAATGCCCATGCTCCAGATCCCAATCTGAATTGAAAATCACAGTCCAAGGTCCACTTTCTTTTGGAATAGTAAACAAGGAGTATTTACCTGCAGGGAGGGTTTTACCTTCTACTCTGACATCTTGAGAAAGTTCGATATAGGTCGCCTCGTTGGCACCCGTTCTCCAGACTACATTGTAAGGAACTAGATCGCCCCAGATTGTCCTACCTTTCACTGATGGTGAACCGTAATGGACGCTTATCGATTTTCCGGCAACTTGACCTTCTTTGATTTCCAATGGACTTGGTCTTTGTTCGGCTTCTGATTCGGTTTCTTCAGGAGTTAAATCCACTGTAGTTTCAGTAGATTTTGGCTGACAGGATAAGAAAAAAGCACAAGTCAGCGCGATCAACCATTGAGTAGAAAGCTTTTTCATAGTGGGAATGATTAATTTATTGGGTAAGTACGTAAAATTAATCCAAATCATGTGATTCCAAATAGTAGACAGAAAATAGGTTCATGATTAAATCACCTTCCCCTTGTTGTATTGCCATTTCTTCTCTTGATAGAAAACTGATTTTCAAATTCAAATGAAGTGATCAACACGGAAATTGGATCAAAATTTGCCACTTTTGAATTCGGGTTTCTTCAATTGCTCTCAACCCCACCTAAATGAAGTTTATAACCGCACTGGTATTTTTCATATCTCTACTCCTATTTTCGAGTGTTTTTATTTCGCCGGAGGTATTTCGTTACGCTGGGCTTCTCCCTTTTTTAATTCCCGCTATTCTCCTTGTCAACCTCTTCCTACTGGCAATTTTGATTTTGGCATGGAGAAGACTTGCTTTTTTTCCATTTATAACTTTGCTCATCGGATTCAAATTTTTAATGATTTCATTTCAAATTCATCCTAGAAATGAGGAGGCGGAAGGTCTTAAAGTTTTGACTTACAATGCCCATGGATTTTTTTATAAGGTAGAGGATGCTCCTGCTAGCGATCCCAATGTGTTTACCTGGCTGGCTGAACATCCGGCCGATATCAAAGTAATTCAGGAATTTTATCAGGATTATACTTCAGCTGGTAGAAATGCCCTCAAAATAATCGGCAAAAACGGGGAATACGAGCATTCCTTTCACGAAGTAGATGGAAGAGGAAGAAACAGAGCCTATGGAATGGTTATATTTTCCAGATATCCAATTGTAAACGAAGGGGTTGTGTTTGATAACAACAGAAATAACGGGACCATTTTTGCTGACATTCAGGTAGGGGGAGATACGATCCGAGTTTACAATACTCACTTAGAATCTATGGCAATTGAGGCTGAATCATTCGAAAATTACGAACAGGCTAAGTTGATTTACAGACAAACGCTTGGAAAGCTTCACCGTGGAAGCTTAGCTCGAACTCAACAACTGTCTATTCTTTTTGAGCATCTCAGCAATAGTCCGCATCCAGTGATTTTGATGGGAGACTTGAATGAAATCCCTTATTCGTATGCCTACTTCAAATTGGGCCAAAAGTTGGTTAATTCCTTCGAAAAGGCTGGAAGAGGATTTGAATTCACTTACAATCGGGTCCTATTTTTCCTACGGATTGACCACATTTTTGCGGATCCCAGCCTTAAGCCAATTCATTTCAACACCCATCGAGAAGTGGATTATTCTGATCATTACCCGGTCACGGCGACATTTACCTGGGATGGTTTCAAGCCTTAACTCTGGCAGCGGCTTTTTTATCCCATACTTTTTTCAGGGGAAAAAGTAAAAGTGGCAAAAGGAATAAATCTGCTAAAAGCGCGAAAACAAGCGTAAAACTGATCAACAAGCCTGTAAAATGAGTGACTCCAAATTGGCTGAAACTTAGCAACGCAAATCCAGCTACCAGAATTAGGGTCGTGAGAATGATAGCGCGCCCAGCCTCCAAAAATGTCCTTTTGATCGCATAAAGTAGGTTTTTACCGGTATCCAACTCAGTCTTTAATTTGGACATAAAATGAATCGAATCGTCCACGGCAATCCCAAATGCCACAGTAAACAGAATTGATGTCGTCAATTTAAATTCGATTCCCAGCAGATACATCAAACCTAGCATCCATACTAAAGGGATGATATTGGGAATCAATAAAATAAAGGAAAGCCTCCAAGAGCGAAACAAAAATCCAGCGACCAATCCAACCACTGCAAAAGCAACGAGTAATCCCTGAACCATTTGGCGAGTCACGGATTCATGTCCCCTTTCAATCAAATAGGCTGTTCCAGTCCAGCGAACTTTCAGCAATTCAGGATTGACTTCATTCTTAACAAACTCAAGAATTTCTGCCCGCCTTTTTCCCATTTCCAAGCTTCCCAAATCGGCCACTCGCGTACTTATTCTACCTGTTTGTTGATCTGTGCTGATCACTTTTGCCACATTCAATTTGAGAATCTGATCCAAATAGCGACGCATCCTGAGATACTGACCCTGCGATGGAAAAGAAAATGCCGATGGACTTCCTTGATTTTGCGCCTGATTCAAGGTCTTGACAAGACTCAGAGGTGAGATTAGTTGCCTTTCTCCGAAAGTTTCCAAAAGCTTTGTTTCCAATTTTCCAATTTCTTTCAACACTTCGAAATCGAAAAGTGAATTTACGCTATCACCAGCCTCCAGATAAATTTCCAGTGGATTTGATCCTCCAAATTGCTTATCAAAAAATTTAAAATCCTCTTGGATTGGATGATCAAGGGGCAAATTGTCCAATAGATAACCATTGACTTTGAGTTGGAATCCCAAAAGAATGCTAATGATAGTCACACTTGAAAAGCCAATGAGTACTAATTTTTTATTCACCAAAACCAAGGAAAATAATCTCTGAAGAATGGAAATTGATTGGTTTTTTGTTTGCTTAACTCTCGACAATGGAAATAGGTAAAGCAAGCCAGGAGTAAGAATGACTAAGGCAAAAAAGAGTGCAATAACCCCAAGACCAGTCCAGAGGCCAAATGCCTTCAATGCCGGAATGGAGGTGAAGTAAAGTGACAAAAATCCAACTGCCGTTGTAAAAATGGTCAAACCAACCGCAAAAGTCAGTTCTCGAAAAGTCTCATAGATCGCTTCATTTTTCGTTTTTCCCGAGTTGAGTTTTTTAATCAAATGAGTAAAATAATGGACTAGCGCACTCAATCCTACGATTAGGAAAATGGTAGGCTGCATCACAGACATGATGTCAAGTTGCTTGCCCGAATACAAAATCATCGAAAAGGACCATAAAATTCCAATGCCTAAAACCAAAACTGGCACAAGTACTCCCCACCAGCTTCGAAAGATTAGCACCAAAGTCAGCAGAATCAGAACCAAAGACGCACCGAGAAACTGCCCAAATTCAGTTTGCATCAGGGTAACGAAATCCCCTTGAGTCTGAATTTTTCCCGCAACAGCTTTTGGACTAATTTTATTTTCCAAGAAAACTTCCTGAATCTCCCGATAAAGCGTATCGCCTTGTTCTTTACTCAGATTGGGATCATTTTTTATCAAAAAAAGCAAACTTTCACCATCAGAGGAGACCAGCGAACCTTTAAATTGATCTAGGTTGGACTTTGATTGATTCAGCTGTTCGGCATCACTCCAATTGAGAACTTTTGAATAGCTAATCCCAAAAAATCCAATGACGGGAATCTCCAGATCAAGAATTGAAATTAAAGTGTCAACTCCGGGAAGTGATGAAATTTCATTATTGACAGCGTGAGTTTTCTCGAGAAAAAGTTTTTCAGTTAAGCTTCCTTGATCATTTTGAAGTGCTATCAGTAGGTAATCGTTATCGCTTTCGAAGTCTCGTTCAAACTGTTGATAGAAAGCCAAATCCGGATCATCCTGTGGGAAAAACTGCTCAAAATCGTAATCGAAAGTGAGAGTTGGAGGAAAAATTATAATCAAAACACTTAAAAAAATACCAAATCCAAAAAGAGGTAATGCAGTTTGTTTGCTGAACATTTGATTTGGTAAAATTGAATTTGATTCCTGAAATGAAGTTACTTTTTAAAAAAGCAAAGCGATGAAATTGTTTATAAATTATTCGAATCGCTTAACTTGCCGACAAAGAATTTTCTCAAGACACATGCAGCAGTACCACGATTTGATGAAGCGTATCCTTAATGAAGGAGTCAAAAAAACAGACCGAACCGGAACCGGAACCATCAGTATTTTTGGACATCAGATGCGGTTCAATTTGGCAGAAGGATTTCCTGTAGTTACCACCAAAAAACTTCATTTACGCTCCATCATTGTCGAATTGCTTTGGTTTCTCAGAGGTGATTCCAATGTCACTTGGCTTAAGGAAAATGGCGTATCGATATGGAACGAATGGGCCGATGAAAACGGGGATCTTGGCCCGGTCTATGGCTATCAGTGGAGACACTGGCCCGATGGCAAAGGCGGTGAAATCGACCAAATCAAAAATCTAATTCACCAGATCAAAACAAAACCGGACAGCCGCCGACATATCGTAAGCGCTTGGAATGTGGCCGATGTGGATCACATGGCCTTACCTCCTTGCCATTCAATTTTTCAGTTTTATGTAGCCGATGGCAAACTTTCTTGCCAGTTGTATCAGCGAAGTGCGGATGTCTTTTT